>JADGCR010000269.1 GCA_015228895.1 Magnetococcales bacterium | reverse complement strand
TTTTTCTCGGCTATGCCAAAAAAGGGGTTGACCGGTTCGGGGATATGGTCTTATGCTGCGTCGCAATATGGTTAATGCAAGACAGCTCAGGTCGGAAAATTGCAAAAAATCGGTTGGGGGAGAACATGGACATGATTCAGAGAGAATTTTTTGTGACGCCATCCGGCAACTGGTCTGGAATCCGTGGCGCGTGGCCTCTGGTCGCCTCTGACGAGGTGCCGGCGGAGGAGGTCGTGTCAGCGCCAATGGGACTGACGGCTGATTTTCTGGTGGATCTGTTCCGTTTTCACATGGCGTGGCTGACCAGGGTTTCCGGGTTGAATGAAGCGGAAGCCAAACGGCGGGTTTTGAGTCTGCTCAAAGCGGGTCGCATCGGCTATCAGGATGAGACCGGCAAAAACCGGACGCTGCCAGGGGATGCCATTGTCTGGGTCTACCAACATGTGTGAGTGTTTGACATGGGCGTCACGGCTCAGGGGATCAGGTCCAGATAGGTCGCCGCCTCCGTGAGGGAGATGGTGCCATCCAGCACTTTCTGGATGCCGCTGGCGATCAAGGGACGATACCCTTTGGTCGTCGCGGCCGCGCGCAGGACCGAGGCGCTTTCCCGGCGGGCGATCATGCCCCGCAACTCATCATCGATGGGCATCATTTCGTAAAGCACGGTGCGTCCCTGGTAGCCGGTATGGTTGCATTGCGGGCAGCCGGTGGGCAGGAAGTGGCCGGTCACGGGTTGGCCGGAATGGCCCATGCTCTGGAGCAGTTTCTGTTCCTGGGAGGTCGGCTGGGCGGAACGGCGGCAGACGCGGCAGAGGCGTCGGGCGAGGCGCTGGCCGATGACCAGCGTGACGGCGGAGGATACCAGATAGGGTTCCGCTCCCATGTCCAGCAGACGGGCGACCGCGCCGGGGGCGTCGTTGGTGTGGAGGGTGGAGAGCACCAGATGTCCGGTGAGGGCCGCCTGGACCGCGATGCGGGCGGTCTCCCCGTCGCGGATCTCCCCCACCATGATCACGTCCGGGTCGTGACGGAGAAAATGGCGCAGGGCGCGGGCGAAGGTGTAGTCGATCTTGTCGTGTACCCGCACCTGGGTGATCCCTTCCATTTTGACTTCCACCGGGTCTTCCACGGTGAGGATGTGGCGGTTTTCGGTGCCTTGAATGAAATGCAACGCCGCCCGCAAGGTGGTGGATTTGCCGCTGCCGGTGGGTCCGGTCAGAAGAATCAGCCCGTGGGGCAGGGACGCGGCCCGACGCAGCCGCTCCTGGTCGGCGGGAAAGAAGCCCAACGCCTCCAGTTTGACAATCCCCACTTGCAGGTCCAGCAGACGCAGCACCACGGCCTCCCCCCGGATGGCCGGGATGACCGAGACCCGGATATCCATGCTGCGGTCCGGCAGGCGGGTGCGAATGGCTCCGTCCTGGGGCAGGCGTTTTTCCGAGATGTCCAGACCGGAGAGGACCTTGATTCTGGAAATGATGTGGTTGGCCAGATTCAAAGGCAACTGGGCCTGGGAATGGATTTTGCCGTCCAGGCGGAAGTCCACCCGCAGAAACCGTTCGTCCGGGACCAGATGGACATCGCTGGCGTTCATGCGGGCGGCGGTGAGCAGGATGCGATTGATCAGGGTGGTGGCGTCGGAACCGGAAATGGCCGGCACCCCTTTTTCCGGGGATTGGACGGTGCGCAGATCCAGTTCGCCGATCAAGGCGTCGTCCCGTCGGAGTTTTTCGTCCCCGTACCACATCTCGATGGCCTGGCGGATGGTGCGGGCCGGGGCGACCGCCATGCGGATCGGGTGATCCATGAAGGTGGCGGCCTCTTCCAGATCGATCCGGCGCGGATCGGCGGCGGCCAGCAGTATGGCGTCTCCATGGAAGCGGGCCGGAAAGGCGCGCCAGGCGTTGGCGGTGCGCACATCCAGACGCTTGAGGGTCATGGCGTCGGCGTTGGCGGGTTGAAACGCGAAGTAGGGGAGCCGGGAGACCACGGCCATGGCCATGGCCAGACCGGTCTCCCCCAGGGCGCCGGCTTGGATGATGGCGTCGGCCAGGGAGATGTCTGGTTGTGAGCGTTTGTTCTCCTTGGCGGTTTTCAGTTCTTCCTGGGAGATGAGCTGGGTCTGGGTGAGGAACTGCACCAGACCGATCTCTTCATCGGTGATGGGATATCCCAGCAGTTTGGCCAGCAGACGGGGTTCCACCAGATCGTGAGCCGCCAGGTGCTCCCGCAGGGCCTGATAGCGTGGGTGTTCCCGCAACCGTTGGTCGCTGGGCGCTTCGGCAACCGGCCGGGTGGCGTCGGAATCGTCTGGGGAGGTGGGCATCAGGAAGCGTATCCAGGAATCGTTCCACCCAATTTGTGCCAACAATCCAGTAAATCTTTCAGTGTTGGCAGGTGGGGCGTTTTTTGAATGCGTTTACATAGTTCATTGAAATAATATTTCTTGCTCACTTCTTTCGGGTTGTTCTTGTTGTATGCGCATGCGGGATTCTTCTCAAGAAACAGAGCGTTGAGGTGGCGATTGTGCCATTGCGCGTGAGAACCGGAAAATCCTTCCGGTTTCGGCATTCGCTCTGTTTGTTTGGGGAAATATTTTTTAGCGTTAACGATTTTTATTTTTTTGATGAACGGAAAGATGTGAATGTAACTTGAAACGATTTCATTAAACAGATCATTGTGTTTTTCTTGTATGAACAGTGCCTGTTCAAGCAGTGGGGTATCATTCGACAATTTAAGATCTTCGATTGACCGGTGACGATTCAATTTGTTTCTATCCGTATTGACACCGATCACCCAGGAATTTTCGCTCTCGCTGGTCACAATGCGTTGCAACGCCTGCTTCAATGGGATGATATCGTGTTCTTCTCCTAATAAGCTGATCGCGCTTTCTGTCCATTTCAGTTTTGGCAGGCTTTTGCCTTTATAAATAAAGATACCGTCGTTATGATTTATGGTGACAAGAGTTGACCCGTCTTTGGTGATCTTTTCTTTGCTGAAATGGATATTCTTATTATTTTCTTGCAGATCTTCCATGGCGTTTCTGACGAACATTGTTTTCTGTTCGTCTGAAGAGATCTGTCCTTCCCAGCAATACTTGTGATCATCGATATTAAAACAAACACTCCAGGAGCACCCGGAGGCAAAAACGGCGCTCCGCAATGCCGCTTTACGCAACTTTCTGATGACATCAAAAGTTTTTGTTTTTCCCGCCCCAGAAACACCCACCAGCAACGCAAGAGGCTCAAAAAAAATTTCATTAAATTTCAATAACCCGTCAGTAATTTTTATCGAGTTTATGGTCATTTTTGCTTCCTCTTCTTTTGTTGATTCGAACCAAGGATGCCGCCAAAGCGCTTCTGAATGCGACCTGGTTGGATGACCGGTCTGTCATTTCAGTATCGGGTACGATCCCTCGAAGAAGAAAGCGGACGCTTACGCAAGACA
>JADGCR010000268.1 GCA_015228895.1 Magnetococcales bacterium | reverse complement strand
TGTTGCCCTCCTGAATCAGATCCAAAAATTGCAAACCCCGGTTGGTGTACTTCTTGGCAATGGAGATCACCAGACGCAGATTGGCCTCCACCATCTCCTTCTTGGCCTGAATCGCCTTGCGCTCCCCGTCGATCACCCGACGATGCGTGGCCTTCAACTCCGCAATGGTCTGCCGCGCCTCGGTCTCCAAACCACGCAACCGCGCCTGACAATGGTTGAACGGCTCCGACCTGCCCCGCAACCGCTCCCATCCATCCCGCGACGGACCCGCAACCGCCGACAACCAGCCCTCATCCCCCTCGTTGCCCGCAAAACGCTCCACAAACTCCATCTTGGGCAGATTCGACTGATCCACCAGACGCAGAATCTCCCGCTCGCTCTCGCGAATCCGCTCCACATAATCCTTGAGCTTGCGCACCAGGCGGTCCATCTGCTTCGGCGAAAAGCGAATGGAGGCCACCATCTCCACAATCTTCTCCTTGTGGTGCAGGTACTCCTTCTCCTTGCGCTGCAACACCTTGCGGTGATCCTTGGCCCGAGCCTCCTCCAGCTCCTGCTTGAGCTGCTCCAGAATCCGGCTCTCCTCGGCAATGGCGTCAAAGGCGCTCTGCGTGGTCTGCAAAAGCTCGTCCAGCGCCGGATCGTTCTCCTCCGGCAGCGGCGGCTCGTCCACCTCCTCCACGCTCACCGGCTCCCGCTTCGGCTCGCCCTCGCTCTCCTCTTCCCCCTCACCCGAAGCCTCGACCTCCAGAAGATCCGCCTCCGGCTCCTCTTCGATCTCCTCTTCGCCCTCCCCCGTCGGGGAGGAGATGTCCAACACATCCCTCAGCGAAACCTCGCCATTGCGCAGCCGGTCCGCCAGAAGCACAATCTCCTGAAACGTCGACGGCGCATCGCAAATGGCCGCGATAACCTCGTTGCAGCCCTCCTCGATGCGCTTGGCAATGACAATCTCCCCCTCACGGGTGAGAAGATCCACCGAACCCATCTCCCGCAAATACATGCGCACGGGATCGTCGGTCTTGCCCAGATCGATGTCCTCAATGGCCGTATCGGCCCCCTTGAGGAAGTCCTCTTCGTCCTCCAGCTCCTTGTCGAGACCGATCTTGTCGAGACCGCGCCCTTCATCCATGTCCGGGCCGAGATCGTCCACCAGATTGATGCCCATGTTGTCCAACACGGCCACCACATCTTCTATCTGGTCCGCGGTATGAACATCCTCCGGGAGCATGTCGTTGACCTCGTCAAAGGTCAAAAACCCCCGTTCCTTGCCGCGTTCGATCAGCTGCTTCATATGGGAAGATTTGGCTTCGTCCATATCCGAATCGTGTCCAGTAAAGGGGTTCATCAGTGAATCACCGCCATGCGTTGCCGTTGCAACCGGGCAATCTCGTTGCGTAAGGCATTATGTCTCTTCATGTTATTATCTATTTCGATACCCTGTTTAATAATTTGACTGAGTTCCTGCAACTCTTCCTGAAGATGACGCAACTGGCAGGTCAACAGGCAACCCTGGAACTCGCGACGAGGTTCCTCGGGCGTTTCACTTTCGGCGGACAGAATCCGACGACCCACCTCCTGGAGCGAAGGAGGTAATTGTTGGATGGCAATGGCTTGAATTGGTTTCTCCTCCGACAAAATATCCGCGCCACCGATCAAACGGAGCAGCTCCGCGAGCAGGCGGTGCAGATGGGGATCTTCCAGATGCAACAGGCCCAACTCTTCCTCGAAATCGAACGCCAGTTCCGGATGACGCAGCAACAAGGCCAACATCACCTGTTCATAATTGCGGCTTGCCCGCCCCGCCACCGGGCCGTTCCACACCGGCTGCCGGGGACGCGGCGTCTGAAAGGCCGGCATGGGCCTGCCGCGTTCGCCCAACAGCCAGGAGGGCTCCAGGTCGAGCCGTTGGCCCAGACTCTCCGCGAACAGGTTGCGCAACAGCGCGTCCTCGATGCGTTGCAGATGGGGACGCAGGCGATGGGTGCAGGTGGCGCGTCCTTCGGGCCCGCCGAGGTTCAGCCCGGCGGCGCACTGGTCGAAGAGCATATCCGCCGGCGAGGTGGGATGCGCCGCCACCCGTTGCCAGCCTTCCAGCCCCTGACGCCGCACCAGGGTATCCGGGTCGTCCCCGTCCGCCAGAAACAGGAAAACCATCTGCCTGTTGCCCCGCAACAGCGGCAACGACATCTCCAGCACCCGCCACGCCGCCTTGCGACCTGCGCCATCTCCGTCGAAGCAGCAGACGATGCGCTCCGTCGACTTCCACAACATCAGCAACTGGTGTTCCGAAACCGCCGTGCCCAGGGGAGCCACCGCGTGGCCGATTCCCGCCTGGTCGAGGGCGATGACATCCACATACCCTTCCACCAACAGCATCTCACCGGCCTTCTGCCCCGGCCCGTGGGCCTGATGCAGATTGAAGAGCAGCCGTCCCTTCTGAAACAGCGGCGTCTCCGGCGAGTTGATGTATTTGGGCTGCTCATCCCCCAGGGAGCGCCCCCCGAAGGCCACGCAGCGCCCCCGCTCGTCGTGGATGGGAAACATCAGCCGGTTGCGGAAGCGGTCGTAGCTCGCGCCGCCCTCCTCCTTGCGAACCAACAGCCCCAGCACCTCCAGACGGGCTTCCACCTCGACCCCGGAACCGAACCGCTCCGCCAGATGCCGCCAGCCCGGAGGGGCGAATCCCAGCTCGAAGCGTTGTATCGTGGCCGCCTGCAAACCGCGTTTTTCCAGATAATCCCGCGCCACCCCGCCCCGAGGTCCGGCCAACTGGGTGGCGTAATACTGCTTGGCCAGGGTCATGTCGCGATACCGCTGCTCCAGCTCCTGCCGACCGGGCCCCTGTTGCCCCTCTCCCGCCTTGCGGGTTGGAACCTCAAGGCCTACACTCCGGGCCAGCTCTTCCACCGCTTCCGGGAAAGAGACCCCTCGAATGCGCATCAGGAAATGAATGGCATCTCCACCGACACCACATCCGAAACACTTGAAAAAGCCCTTCTCCGGGTGAACATTGAAAGAGGGCGTCTTCTCGTGGTGAAATGGACACAGGCCCAACCAGGAGGAACCGCTCTTTTTCAGCGCCACATGGGCGCGCACCAATTCGAGAAGATCGGCACGCTGACGCAGGGCGTCCAGAAATGTGGGTGGGAAAACGTCCATGTTCCAGCCGGGGCGCAAGAACCAGTGGCGGTCAACGACGCTCTGTTGACCGTGGCGGCGAAATCCCGCCGACGCTATTCGCGGCCAGGACTTCCGGTTCCGGAGCGGGGACCGCCGTGAGGTTCCGGCGCTGGTCCTGCCCGACTCCGGGCTTCCCGATAACGGAAGATGAACGATGCCCTTTCACAGCCGATCAGGTATCGACCCACTTCTCTGAACCGGTCGCAACAGCAACCGTTGCAAAAAACACGCCGAGTGCGGTAACCATAAAGACAATAACCCCCGACAGGCGGGGGT
>JADGCR010000267.1 GCA_015228895.1 Magnetococcales bacterium | reverse complement strand
GGATCAATCTGAGCATCACCCGGCCCCACGGCATGTGCGGCATGACGGACCGGATTTTCAACGTGCTCCACTCCCGGGGATTCCTGCTGACCGACCGCACCCCCAGCCTGCTGGAGTGTTTCCGGGAGGGGTGGGATCTGGAGACTTTCTCCTCGCCGGAGGAGATGAACGACAAGATCCGCTTCTATCTGGCCCACGAAACCCAGCGGGCCGCCATCGCCCGTCAGGGTGCGGAAACCGTGCTCCGGGGGCATCTGTTTGTCCATCGCATTCGGGAGATGGTGGCCCGCTTGCGGCCGCTTCTGGCGTAGTTTTATTGGCATCAGGATTGCATTCAGGTTCGCACACACGCCTCTTTTGTCGGGGAAACGAGGGAATGTCCCGTCTTGCCTTGATGGTTCTTGGGTTGATCACCCTGCTGCCCGCCCGTGGGGTGTGGTCCGCGCCGGTGGATTACCCCGCCTGTCTGATGCAGTATGTGCAGCCCGCACGCAGCGCCCTGGCGGCCCGTCACCTGCAAGAGGTCTGCGCGCGACGTTTTCCCCCGGCCCGTCCTGCCCTGGCGGTGGATTTCGTGGCGGAGGGGGCCGAGGAGCAGGCCGCCTACGACACCTGCCTGTTGCGACAACTGGCCCCGGTGCACAACGATCAGAGCGCCCGATGGATGGTCCGGTCCTGTCAGGAACAGTTTCAACCCCCGCAGATGGTGGCATCACCGCGCCAGAACGGGCCAAACGGAGTGCTGGAATGGCTGCAACGCGTGGACGGGGGCGGCAACCAACAGGAACCTCCACGTTCCGCCCCGTTGCTGGATGGAGAACGTTTCGTTCCCCTGGTGCCGGTGAAGACCGGGCCATGAGCGGCCTGGTCCGGTTGGGGCGCCTCCTGTTGGGGGTGATGCTGGCGGTTGCGGCGCCGTCGTCTGGCTGGACAGCCGAATGCGCCTGCAGGGAGCTGAAAATCGCCATCGATGTGGGTCACGCCTGGTTTGACGGAGGGGCCACCAGCTCCAGAGGAAAATCCGAGTTCGATTTCAATCTGGCCATGGGCAATCAGATCCTGGATCAACTGGTGATGAACGGATATCGACGGGCCTTCGCCATCGTCAATCCCCCCAATTTGCGTGAACGGGTGAGAATCGCCGAAACCAGACAGGCGGATCTGCTGATTTCCATCCACCACGATTCGGTGCAACCCATGTATCTGAAACCGTGGGAGCACAACGGCAGGAAACAGCGCTACTCCGACGCCTTCAAAGGATACTCCATCCTGGTTTCCACCAAAAGCCTGCAGTTCACGAAAAGTCTGGAATTCGCCAAACTGCTGGGCGGCAACTTCCGCGCCGCGGGGTTTCAACCCGCCTATCATCACTCCAGGAAAGTGGTGGGGGGGCGGCACAACATGCTGGACGAAAACCTGGGCATCTACCAGTTCGACAATCTGGTGGTGCTGAAATATCCCTCCATCCCTGCGGTGTTGATCGAGTTCGGCGTGATCGTCCATCGGGATGAGGAGATCCTCCTGGGCACTCCGGAAACCAGAGAGAAAATGACCCGGGCCGTGGTGGATGCCGTCAAACGATTCAACGCCCTGGAGTGTCCCGCATAGTCTGCGGCCACCAAAGGGAGATGCAAACCGTCGAGTGGGAGGTCAAGAACCATGCGTAAAATAATCGGCTGTTGGTTTGGTCTTCTGGGTGGCTTGCTGCCCTCGCTGGCCCTGTGCGAGGTGATCGGCACCGTGGATACGGTCTTCAAGATGTTGGGACCGGACGACAAGATCGTCATCGAAGCCTTCGACGACCCCAAGATCGAAGGGGTCGCCTGTCATTTGAGCCGCGCCAAGAAAGGGGGCGTCTCCGGTGGACTGGGGTTGGCGGAAGACCCCTCCAACGCCTCCATCGCCTGCCGTCAGATCGGCCCGATCCGCATCAAGGAGACGTTCAAGGAGGGGGAGGAGGTCTTCAGCAAAAGCACCTCCCTGCTGTTCAAGGCCCTCCATGTGGTCCGGTTCCATGACAAGAACAGAAATACCCTCATCTATCTGGTCTACAGCGACAAACTGCTGGAAGGCTCGCCGAAGAACGCCATCTCCACGGTGCCTGTCATGCCGTGGCGCAAGGAGTGACGGTGCGAAGCCGTCAGCGCGTCCCAGGCCCGCCAGACAGGATCCGGGGGGGCACCCGGTCCGAGAATTTCTCGTCGAAGTTGCTCCGGAAAAGATCCGCCAGGTGGGCGGCCTTTCGATCGTAAAGAGCCGCGTCCTTCCAGGTCTGGCGGGGATTCAGCCGCATGGGGTCCACGTTGTTGACGTGCAACGGCACATGAAATCCGAACACCGGATCGATCCGGGTTTCGCTGTCGTTCATCTCGTTGGAGAGAATGCGGTCGATGATGGCGCGGGTCTCCTGGATGGGCATGCGATACCCCTCCCCGTAGGCCCCACCCGTCCAGCCGGTGTTCACCAGCCAGCATCTGGCGTGGCCCTCCATCAGTTTCCTGCCCAACAGATTGGCATACACCACCGGATCCAACACCATGAAAGGTTCGCCGAAACAGGCGGAAAAGGTGGCCTTCGGCTCGGTCACGCCCCGTTCGGTCCCGGCGAGCTTGGCGGTGTAACCGGAAAGGAAATGATACATGGTCTGCTCAACGGTCAGTCGGGCAACCGGAGGCATGACGCCAAAGGCGTCGGCGGTCAGCAGGATCACATGCTCCGGATGACCGGCCTGACCACTGAACTGGATTTTGGGCAGGGTCGTCAAAGGATAGGCCGCGCGGGTGTTCTCGGTCAGGGTGGGGTCCTCCAGATCCACCCGCCGGGAGACGGGATCGAGAATGACGTTCTCCAGCACCGTGCCGAAGGTCCGGGTGCAGTTCCAGATGTCCGGCTCCGCCTGGGGATGCAGGCGGATCACCTTGGCGTAACACCCCCCCTCCAGGTTGAAGACCCCGGTGTCGGACCAGCCGTGCTCGTCGTCTCCGATCATGCGGCGGCGCGGATCGGTGGAGAGGGTGGTCTTGCCGGTGCCGGAGAGACCGAAAAAGAGCGCGACATCATCCCGCTCCCCCAGGTTGGCGCTGCAATGCATGGGCAGCACCCCTTGCAGGGGGAGCAGGTAGTTCATGAGGCTGAAAACCACCTTCTTGTTTTCCCCGGCATAACCGGTCCCGCCGATCAGGGCCTCCCGGCGGCCGAGATGCAACAGAATGAAGGCTTCCGAACGGGTGCCATCCACTTCGGGAACCGCCTGGAATCCCCCGGCGTTGATGAGGGTGAAATCCGGCCACTCCACCCCTTCCGCCGGATTGCGGGGATGAATGAACAGATTGCGCGCGAACAGGGATTGCCACGCCTGGGTGGAGACCATGCGAATCCGCCGCTGATACTTGGGATCGGCCCCGGTGCGGCACTCCTGGATGAACAGCTCGCGGTCCTGGAGATAGGCGAAAATTCGTGTGCGCAACC
>JADGCR010000266.1 GCA_015228895.1 Magnetococcales bacterium | reverse complement strand
CACCCGCAACAGCGGATCGGTGATGGCGGACATGATCTGTTGGCGGGTCTGGATGGCGTCCAGAAACTCCCCGGACAGCTCCTGAACCTCGGAGAGGGCGATAATGGTCTCGTGCAGGGGGAGGGGGGGAGCGGGCAACACCTTGCCCAGTTCCACCGCCTTGGCCAGGGTGGTCACCGCCACGGCGTTGGCGTGGGCCTCCTTGGCCTTGAGTCCGCTTTTCACCAGATGAAAATAGGCGCGGTTGCTGTTGTCGGCCCGCAGGTAGTGCTGGGCCAGGATTTCGAAGTGGTCCTCCAGCCGTTGGGCGTAGAGGGTTTCGATCTCCTGGGCCACCACGGCGTGGAGTTCCCGCCGTTTTTTGTGCAGCAGGGTCGAATAGATGGCCTCCTGAATCATGATGTTGCGGAAACTGTATTCGATCTCTGGAAAGGACTTGGACTCGAAGATCATCCCCATTTCACCCAGACGGGCGAGCCTGGTTTCCAGTTCGAGATTGGGGAACAGGCGCTGGAGCAGGGCGAGCTTGAAGACCGGTCCGATCACCGCCGCGGCGTGGAGAATCTCCTTGAACTCGGCGGAGAGCTTGTCGATGCGGGCGATGAAGATGCCCTGAATCGAGGAGGGGATGGTCACCTCCTCCAGATTGCGGATCACCCTGGGGGGCGCGCCGGGCAGGGACTCCACGATCCCCTCCTCCAACAGGTTGTGGACGATCTCCTCGATGAACATGGGGTTGCCATCGGCCCGGTTGCGGATCAACTGGAGGATCTCCTCCGGGACATCGTCGGAGCGCAGCAGTTGCCGGGTCAGTTCGTCGCACTCCACCGGGGTGAGATGCTTGAAATGGATCTCCACCGCCAGATCGTCAACTCCTTGTCCGCGATCAGGGGAAGCTTGTTGGAGGGGTGGTCGGAAACCGGACGCATGAGCAGCAGCATCAGGATCGGAGCCTGCTTGACGCATTCGAACAGGGAGGCGATCAGTTCCACGGAGGTGGGATCGGCGTAGTGCAGATCCTCCAGGGTGAGGATCAGGGGCTTGCGGGCCGCCAGGGTCTGGAAGAACCAGGCGCAGGCGCGGAAAATGGCCAGTTTGATCTCCTGGCTGTTCATGTTGTCGGTGGGGACATCGAATTCCGCCCCCAGTTTCAGTCCCAGGGCGGCCCCGATGAACACCATGCCCTTGCGGGTCTCCTCCGAGAGGTTGTCCGGTTTGAGACCCAGCAGCAGGGGCAGGTTGGTGGTGAGCTTGTCCACCATGGACTCCTCCATGTCCTCGGAGTCGATGTTGAACAACTGCCGGAAGATCTCGATGAAGACCGCGTAGCTGGTGTCCCGGCTGAAGGAACGGCAGATCCCTTCCAGCACCTGGATCCGCTCCCCCTTCAGGAACTGTTTCTTGATCTCCTGGTGGATGCGGCTCTTGCCGACGCCGGCGGGGGAGATCAGGAAGGTGACCAGTCCCTGTCCGGAGACATGACGATCCAGGCAGGCGCGCAGGGTTTCCATCTCCCGGTTGCGGCCCACCAGTGGGGTGATGGTTTCATGGGACTGGTCGATGTTCTGCTCGTTGCGGCTTTTGGCGCGGATCACCTCGTAGACGGCCACGGGTTCCTTCTTGCCTTTGACCTTGATGGGATCATGACGCACGAATTCGAACAGATTGCGGGTGAGGTTGTAGGTGTAGCCGGAGACGAAGGTTTGTCCATGCTTGGCCAGGGATTCCAGTCGGGCGGCGAGATTCACCGTGTCCCCCATGACGGTGTATTCCATTTTCTTGTCCGAGCCGACCCCTCCGGCGATCACCATGCCGGAGTTGATGCCGGTGTGCAGGGTCAAAGGGGTTTCCAGACGGCCCTGGAGGCTGGCGTTGTACTCCTCCATCTCCTTTTGCATTTCCAGGGCGGCGCGCAGCGCCAGTTCCGGGTCGTTTTCGTGGGTGATGGGGGCGCCGAAGATCGCCATGATGCAATCGCCGATGAACTTGTCCACATACCCTTCGTAGCGGTGCACGATGTCGGCGAGCATTTTCATGCAGCCGTTCATGATGTTGGTGACCTCTTCCGGGTCCATGCGCTCGCTCATGGCGGTGAATCCGGAGATGTCGGCGAACAGCACCGTGACGTTCTTCCGTTCCGACTCCAGGGGGGTCTGGCTTTGCGGGGAGGCGATCAGGGTGGAGAGGGCCGGCAGTTGGGCCGGCGGCCTGTTGCCGCCCGGAAGACGGGAACCGCACTCTCCGCAGTAGATGTCCTCGGCGGCGCACGGGCTGCGGCAAAGGTGGCAGATGGCGTGCAAAGGCGTGCCGCAGCGGGTGCAGTAGTGGACTCCCTGACGGTTATCCTGTTGGCAATGGGAACATTTCACCTGGCGTCTCTTTTTTGGGCTTGAATGGAGTTCTGGTCCAAGTTGGTCGATGATTGTGTCATGAAATGTTTATGGATCATGATAGCATTGTATGGAGCGCGGATCAATCCGCAAGAATCATACCTGTTTGCCACAGTGATTGTGTCAATCGTTTTCAGCGGGATCGGTGGCGTCCGGGTAGTTGTGAATGGCGAAGGGGTAGCGGCTTTCCACCCGGCGCGCCCGTTCCAGGGCGATGCGGGCGTTGGCCAGCAGGGTCTCTTCCCGCTCCCCCGCTCCGGGGAAGACCGCGATTCCCATGCGCAGGTCGATGGTGATGGCGCGGCTGGAGGCCAGGGTGTAGGGCCGGGTGAGGGCGCGGTTGAGGCGAAAGGCCAGCGCGAGCACCTGCTCCTCGTCCCCGCACTCCGGGGCGAAGGCGACAAACTCGTCGTGCTCCACCCGGAAGGCGAGATCCTCCCCGCGCAGCTGCTTGCACAACCGGCTGGCCAGTTCCCGCAAGATCCGGTTCCGCTCTTCGACGCCGGACAGCTCAGGATGGTATTGCAGCGGCGAGGGGGCGAGAAGCATCACCGCCACCTGGCGCTGCTTGCGCTTGCAGGTGTTCAGGGTGAGGTTCAGGAACTCCCCCAACATGCGCCGGTTGCCCAGCAGGGTGATGGGGTCCTTGAGGGCCAACCCCTCCAGGAGATGCTTGGTGTCCACCAGATGGGCGACATGGGCGTACAGCTTGATGGAGGCCTCCTCCATGGCCCGCTCCAGCATGACGATCTCGTTGCCGTGCTCCTCCGGGTTCAGGTAGAGGGCCTGCTCCTCGCGGGAACAGGCGCGCACCATGACCGCGGCCTTTTGTCTGAGTCCCCGCAAGGGGCGCAGCAGAATGCGCTCCAGGGCCACCCCGAGAGCCACCAGCAGCAGGATGATGAAGCCGATGGAACCCATCAGCCGCTGTCGGCTGTTGGTCAGGATCTGCCGCACCTCGTCCAGGGAGACCGGCACCACCAGGCAGAAAATCTGGTCCAGAAACGGGATGGGTGTGTAGTAAAGGTTGGTGGGCAGATCCCGGTCGAACACCATGCGGGGCCGGTTCTCCCGGATGGTCGC
>JADGCR010000265.1 GCA_015228895.1 Magnetococcales bacterium | reverse complement strand
AAGCTCGACGCCCAGATGCGCCAACGTCTGGATTCGGACAAGTTCAACACCTGGTCCAGGGGAGTGGCCAACGATAACGCCACCCCGTGGTCCGTCAATCGCAGACAGATCGACGCCTATCTGGATCTGCACATCGCCGATTCAAGCTACTCGTTCCCGGCTCACAGCGACGCCATCCATTATCTGGGCGTGAACATCGGCGCAGAAAACCAGAAGGATTTCACCGCCATGACCATTGGACCATACTACCGTCTCAGCGCGGGCAAAAAGGTCTCCGGGAAGTATGTGGGGATCGATGATCTGATCACCATCGTGCCATTCGCCCTGGGATACCAACTCGGTGGCGACGACAAATGGTGGAAGATGAGCGTGACCATCGACATGCTCAGAGCCTGGGATGCCGTGCGGCAAAACGAGCGGGAGTGATCCCCACGCCAGATGCGTCTCCTTGCCTTGTCTTCATCCCTCACCTCAGCAGCGTCTCGTACAGCGTCAACAATCGACCACTCATGGCTTCCAGGGTCATGGGGACCACGGTGGCCCGCGCCGCCTCTCCCATGGCCTCCCGGCGGGGCCGATCCAAAAGAGACAGCAGGTTGGCCGTCAGGGCCTCCACGTCCAGGGCGTCGGAGAGCAGACCGTTGCGACCCGATTCGATCCAATCCACCGCCCCGCACTTGAAGGTCGTCACCAACGGCAATCCCATGGCCATGGCCTCCAGGGCCACATTGGGAAACGGATCGTACAAAGTCGGCAACACCACCCCATCCGCCGCCCCATAAAACGGGATCACCTCGCTGCGACCACCGGCGAAACGGACACGCCCCTCCAGACCCAAACGCCGCGCCAGCCGTTCCATCCCCTTGCGCTCCTTGTCCCGGCCCACGATCAGCAGTTTGCAGTGGTCCGGCAGACGGGTCATGGCCTCCAGGAGAACGGGCACCCCCTTGCGTCGGAATCCCGAACCCACGAACAACAACAGCAGATCATCCGCTCCGATCCCCCACGCCCGCCGCACCGGCTCCCGGTGCTCCCGCCGGGCGTCGGGATGAAAACGGTGGCAGTCCACGCCGCTGTAGATCACATGCAATTTTCCCGGATCGATGGCGAAGGCCTCCAGAATCTCCTCGCGCACCATGTTGGAATTGCAGATCACCGCCTTGAGACGGACATCCTCGAACAGCCGTCTTTCCGCGGACAGCAGATAGCGATGATAGGGATTCAGACCGGCCAGCCACCGGCCCAGGGGGGATTGGACCCGACCCCGCTGCCGCAACCACTCCCGGTGCACCCCGTCCCCGGCCCGGTACAGATCGCAGCCGGCAATGCGCTCGTGGGTCTGCACCAGATGAAAGGGGTGGCGCTCCAGCAGACGGGCGACCCCGCGGGCGAAACCGGCGTCCCGCCACCAACGCCCCAGATAAAAGGGATCGCACGCCAGAGGCCGCACATCCGCGACCCCTGCGTCCCATTGCCGGGCGATCAGGGTGATCTCCACCCCCCGCGCCCGCAACGCCCCCATGGCCCGTTCCAGAAACCGTTCCGCTCCCCCGAACGGGGTGTATCGCTGCCGGATCAACGCCAGCGCGAGTTTTCCTTCCCGAACCTCTTGAACGTCCACTTTAACCCTCTGCTCCCATGAAATCTTTCCTTTTCAGCGCGGACAGCGTTTAATAGAGCCTTCGCAACCCTCTCGCACCAAGGGAACCACCGCCATGAAACTCCTGATCACCGGCGCCAACGGTCAAGTGGGCCGGGAAGTCGCCCGCATGGCCCCTGACCAGGGGTGGCACACCTCGGCTCCGGAACGGTCCGCCCTGGACATCACCGATCCCCAGGCCGTGCTGGAGGCCATGGACACCTTTCGACCCGACATGGTCATCAACGCGGCGGCCTGCACCGCGGTGGACGAGGCCGAAACCAACCCGGCACCGGCCTGGTCCGTCAACCGGGACGGGGCGCGCCATCTGGCCACGGCCTGCGCCCGTTTCGGCTCCGGTCTGCTCCATCTTTCCACCGATTACGTCTTCGATGGCGCGAAACCGACCCCCTACCTGGAAACCGATCCCCCGGCGCCCCTGGGGGTGTATGGAGCCAGCAAATGGGCGGGCGAGGTGGCCATCCGGGAAAACTGCCCCCGACACCTGATCTTCCGGGTCAGTTGGGTGTTTGGTTTCCATGGGAAAAATTTCCTGAAAACCATCCTGCGCCTCGCCAGGGAACGGGAAGCACTCTCCGTCGTCCAGGATCAGCGGGGCGCTCCCACCCCGGCGGACGCCATCGCCCACATGCTGCTGACGGTGGCCGAAAAGGCCCTGGATCCCGGCTTCGACCAGTGGGGGCTCTACCACTACCGTGGCACCCCGGAAACCGACTGGTGGCAATTCGCCCGTTTCATCGTCGCCACCGCCAGCCGCTACCAGCCCCTGCCGGTCCGGGAGGTGCGCCCCATCACCACCGCCCAGTTCCCCACCCCGGCGCGCCGGCCCGCCCATTCGGTGCTGAACTGCGACCGCATCCGGGAGCGTCTGGCCATCCAGCCTCCCGAATGGCAAACCCACGCCTCAGAACTGCTGCGACGGATGCTCTCATGAACCTCCCCGCCCCATCCCCCTTGCATGTTTTACACACCGAGTCCTCCCTGGGTTGGGGGGGACAGGAGATCCGCATTCTGACCGAGGCCGCCGGCATGCTGGCGCGAGGCATCCGGGTGACCCTGCTCTGCCCCCCCCAGGCCACCATCTTCCAGGCGGCCAGGGAACGGGGGGTTCCGGTCATCCCCCTGCCCATGGCCCGCAAGAACTGGACCGGGCTGCGCGCCCTGCGCCATCATCTGGCCACCAGCGACGCCGATGTCATCATCACCCACAGCTCCACCGATTGCTGGCTGACGGCCCTGGCCTCCCGACTGGTGCGCCGCGCCCCGCCCATGGTCCGATTGCGGCACATCTCGGCCCCGGTGCCGGACAATTGGCCCACCCGTTGGCTCTATCGCAGCGCCAGCCGCATGGTGATCACCACCGGGGAGGGCATCCGCGCCCGACTCATCGAGGTCAACGGCCTCCCCCCGGAGCAGGTGGTCTCCATTCCCACGGGGATCGATCTGGAACAATTCGCGCCGGGGGAACGGACCGCAGCCCGCGCCGCCGTTGACCTCCCCCCCGACCTGCCGGTCATCGGCATCGTGGCCACCCTGCGGAGTTGGAAGGGTCATCTCCATCTCCTGGAGGCCTTCGCCGGTCTGAAAAACCAGGAGGCCATGCTGGTCATCGTGGGGGATGGTCCCCAGCACGAGATTCTCGCCCGGCGGGTTGTCCAGCTGGGCATTCCCCCCCACCGGGTGCGCATGACCGGACGGCAGCGGAACGTCACCACCTGGTTGCAAGCCATGGACCTGTTCGTTCTCCCCTCCTACGCCAACGAGGGGTTGATACTCTCTACCTGCAATCGTTTTGAGGTGTGGTTGGTATGCAGCGAGGTGGAACA
>JADGCR010000264.1 GCA_015228895.1 Magnetococcales bacterium | reverse complement strand
CCCGTGGCGATCACCCACTTGATGGTTTCCACTTTGGAGGTTTCAATATCCTTGCGCAGCTCTGCCTTGGTGGTTTCGATGTCCCGTTTGAGATTGGCTTCCACTGTGGCCAGTCTGAAATCCAGTTCCTGCCTGGTGGCCAGCCCATCCAGGCGGCCTTTCACCTGCTGTTCATTGCGGTCCGCCAGGGTGTCGAATTTCTCTTCCGTCTGTTTGTCGCGTTTGGCCGCGAGATCATCGACACGGGCATCCACCTGCCGCATGACCGTGGCCAACGCCTTTGCCTGCGCTTCGGCATGGGCGGGAGGAATCCCGGCACCTTCCAGTTCCTTCACGAAGGCCAGCGTGTCAAACGGGATGGCGTGGTTCATGGTTCATCTCCTGGGGGATTGGTAACTCCAGAATACTGTATCCGATCCCGGCCAACCCCGTCCAACAAATTCCGCTTGCTAATCCGTGCATTGATTGCCGGACATGTGATATACTGTCCGCATGGACATCCACACCCGCATCCCGAAGCCTCTTGACGTAGGCGTCAAAGGCGATTGTATGCATGGCGGCTCTCCTGGTCGGGGCGTTGGCAACTCCAGGACCAACAAATTCCGCTTGACTCCGAGGAAGGACGGGAGAGATGATGACGGCACGGGGCCGAACGATACCAGCCTTGGAAACCCTCGAAACTGGCATGGAACTGGTTGTCCGCTTCAAGTTTCGTGGGGATTTCTCAAGCATCCATGGCGTGTCGATTCGTGAATAAATTAACGGAAGTTCCATGTGAAATCAATCGGTGACTTCAAAATGGTTGTCATGTGTCAGGCAAAAACCATCGTCGCCGGTTTGGAGGATGAGGCGTGCGGAGAATGGATGCTGCGATCGGGTGGATCGTCTCCCCGCCATGGATGTGGCCGCTGCATCGGGAAATGACGGCAAAGCGTCTGGTGAAGCCGTGTCTGGCAGTCGGGCGGCGACTCGTCATGGCGATGATCATGTTCGGTTTCAGCCCACTCCCGTCGGCGGCCGCCATGCCGACCTGTGGACAACGACCTCCTGTTTTCAAGGATTACCCCGCCGTTGTTGCAGAGGGTGGGAAGAAGCGTCCTCCACTCAAACGGAACAAGGCGTTTGCCCATCGATACCAAACCCTGCTGGGTGGGGCGCTGAAAGCCGCAAAGGTCACGTTGGCAGGGCATTACGTGACAACCAGTTTTGGTTGCGGCACCAGTTGCGTCCTGTTCGGTGCAGTGGACATCCTGACTGGTGAGGCGTGGGAACTCACGCAACTGACGCCTCTCGATGAGAAAATCGACACCTTGCACATGCGGGCGGACAGTCGCCTGGTCGTGTCGGTGGATTTCGCGGACGGTCATCCCAGTCCAAGGGTGACCCGATATTTCGAATGGCGCCAAGGTCGATTAAGACCGGTTTGCAGGGATTCGACCAGGCCATGATGGAGCGCCCCCCGCCATTTTCACGCGCCACTTCTGGAGGCGGCAACCCTCATCGACACCGGATTCACTGTGTCCGCCATTGCAGGTTCTCCACACTCCCGGAGAGGAGCATCTTCACCGGTTGCCCCTTGCCGAGCATCTGACCGAGCACCCCGCCAAGATTGGGTGTGATGGGCTGAATCTGCAACTCACCCTGGACGGAACTGGCGCGCAGGTTGGGCGGCGTGGCTTGCAGGGTCACTTTGCCCGCCACCGCGATCTCTCCCTTGCCCGTCAGCTTGATCTCCATCAGGTTTTTCTCCTTGACCGTGCCGGTGAGGGTGAAAGGGTCCATTCTGGCTCCAAAGGCGCTCATCCCCTGCAACTGCAACTCCCAGGCCCCGGATTCCAACACCATGGGGGCGCGGGTGGTGGCGGTCAGCCAACCCGCACCTTTTCCCTTGCCCTGAAGCTCCGTGCCCATGGGCCCCAACCACAACTCCATCACCCTGGCCAGATCCTCCAGGTCGATCCGCCACTCCAGGCGCGTTTGTTGTCCATCCCAGGCGCCTTCTCCCTGGATGCGGGTCGTCTCGAACTGGAACTGATACGCCATGCCAAGGTTTCCCATCAACAACGGGAACAACCGGGGACGCAGGGTGATCTGGTCCAGGGGTTTGTCCTGGGAGAAGAGGGGCGGGACGAAGCGGACCCGGGTGAAACGGAGGCCCTCCCACCCCAGGGTCATGGCCTCCCAGCCGACCCGGCCCCCGCTGGCGCTCTTCAGCCACAACTCCAGGCGGTCCGGGGGCAAATAAAGCGCCAGACCAACCAGATAGGCGGCAAGCAGCACCCCCGGCAAGACAAAAACCGGCCTCCTGCTCATGCATGCTCCATCATAACAGTCCAATCTCCAAGGAGAGGGAGATACCCGCGGCATCCTTCTCGCCGCGCTTGATATCACCACGAATGATGCGGATCTGCGGCACCGATTCCAGACGGTGCAGAAAACGTGTGGCGGTTTCCATGGTGATGGCCTTGAGGGTCAAGTCCGCCTTTTCCCGGAACCCCCCTCCGTCGTTGCCCTTGGCGGGAATGGGCGCGATCTGCTGCATCTTGTCGGTCAATTGAAAGGCGGCGCTCTCCTTCTCCAGCCAGGGGAGCAGGGAGGGAACCGTCTCGCCGGAGGGTTTGCCGGCGGGCTGGTTCTTGCCGGAGGCGCGATTGGCCTTGAGTCGGGCGGCCAGATCGGTCACCTCCCTCTGGATGGTCTCCTGTCCCTTGGCCTTGCGCTCCCAGTCGGTGACGGACGCCTCGACCCAGACCAGCCCCTGCACGGCCAACAGCGTCAGCAGCGCCAGACCCGATGCCAGCAGCAGACGTTTGCGGGTTGCGTTCATAACAGCCCCAGGCGAAAATGGACGGTTTTGCTTTCCGGGACGATGCGCGCCTCGTCCATGCGCGTCTCCTTGCCCCCGGTCGCCTGTTGCAGCGCGGAGCGCACCCGGTCCAGATGCTTGTAGGAGGGCACCTCCCCGGTCAATTGCACCTCGCCGGGTTCGTAACGCAGCCGGGACCACCTGACCCGGGTTTCGGCGGGAATGGCGGTCTGGATGATGCCGATCCAGGTGTTCAGACTCAGGGTGTTGCCCTCCTTGGCCACATGGGCCTGACCCAAGGCCTGTTGCAACTGCATCCGGGGGTCCACGATGACCGGGACCTGGGGCAGGGCCTCCCTGAAGGTCGCCTCGGTCGCGGCCTTGAACTGCTCGAAGCGGGTCTTGGCGGTTGTGTAGCGCAGGATCTCCTGACCGCTCCAGGCCAGCAGCAACGACGCGGCCAGAAGGGCGCTGCCCCGCCAGGGACGCAACCAGGAGCGCCACTGCCGTTCCCCGTCGCCCTCCAGAAAATCCAGCATCCGGGTGTGGCTCCCCTGGGCCGCGGCCAACGCCAGACCGGCGGGACGGAGCCACTCCCATCCCAGCAACCCCTGACCCAGCGCCTCCAGGGCGGGGATCTCCACCTGGCCCATCCCCCGCGCCTGACACAAGGGTTGCCAAAAGGCGCGGGTTT
>JADGCR010000263.1 GCA_015228895.1 Magnetococcales bacterium | reverse complement strand
CGCCATTTCCTGAATCCAGGAGAGATTGCGTTGGTACTGCTGGGAGCGCTTGTCCGTGCGGTTGAGAATCATGCCCAGAAAGGTGGGACGCGTGCCACCGCCTCGCATCCGGGCGTAATGAATCATCTCCACCGTATCCGGCAGGGCGTTGATGGAGATGCGGGACGCCTCGACGGGGGTCGTCACGGAATCGCTCATGATCAGCGCGTTGACCGCCAACAGGTTGCGCTCGTCGATGTTCCCCGGCAGATCCAGCAGGGCCACATCGAACCGTTTGGCCAGGGTGGGCTTCAGGCGGTCCCTGAGGGTGGTCAATCGGTGCAACGGATTGACCTCGAAGGAGAAACTGCTTTGCTTGTCCGAAAACATCACCCCGATTTCAGGGAGGGGTATCGCCCGCCCCCTGGGCAGGCCGCGGGGACGGGCGAACAGATACGCGCCGATCTCCCCTTCCCCCCGCAAGTCCAGGTCCCGCGCCAGACGACCCAGGGTGTGACCGGAATTCCTGGCCCTCTCGACGCCCTCCGAGCCGAGGAGGGCGGCGGCGCTGGAGCCTTGCGGGTCCATGTCCATCACCAGCACCCGCAAGGGGCGTCCGCGAATGCTCAACGAGGCGAGAAAATCCGCCATGAAGACGGTCAGGGTGGATTTGCCCACGCCTCCTTTGTTGTTGTAGATGGAAATGGCGTACATCGTTGTCTGACCAGGCTCCTTGGCCGTTGGGCCGGGCAGGGATTATCAAAAGATCTTCAACAACTTGGCATGGGTTTTGCGCAATAACCGTACCAAGTACCGTATCATTCTTGCTTCAAGGAGAAACCCTCATGAGCCGTAATATTCTGTCTTTGCAGGAAAAAGTGAATTTTTTGCGCAGAACGCCCCAGGTCTATGACATCGTTTCCACCCATTGTGGCGTCAAGGACCTGACAGATCTGAATGGCATCAGTCAGCGCGCCTATCAGCGCGTGCAGCGTTATGTGGATTATTATTATGGGATTTTCGCCTATCCCTTGTGAAATCGTTGCGTGACGTTGACCGATCCGGCTACCAGGGCATAAAGCGATTCATGAAGCTCATGGGCCGGGTGGCGCCGTTCATGTCGTAGCTCATGACATGAACCGCCCCGGCCATGGTGTGAACGGCCTGGTTCATGCCGGCGATATTGACGCCCATGGGGGCCAGTACCGACATTTTGCCGTTGATGTCGTTCATGGTTTTGTCCATGTTTTTCACGCTGGTGGTCAAGCCGGCCACATTCTGGTTCATGCCGTTGACGCTGCCATTCATCTTGTTGATGGAGTCGGTGATGTTCTCCATGTTCTCCGACATGTTCTGCATGTCCACCGACATGGTTTCCATGTTGTCGCTGATGTATTCCAGATGGGTGGCCATCAGTTCGACATTATTGGAGAGCGCGTTGATGTTGTTGGACAGATTCCCCATGTTCACCCCCATTTTGGGATCGATGGAGGAGGCCATGGTCCGGATGTCCTGGGTCAGGCTGTAGATCAGGAAAAAGCCATACATCGCCAGGATGATGAACGCGAACAGGGAGGGATAGACGATCAACTCCCAGCGTCGCGCGCTCTTGTCGAAGCTTTTGGCGAAGTCCGAGAGAATCATCGCCGAACACTCTCCGCACTCCCGGTACTTGCCGGCGGGAATGATGGGGGTGTTGACCGGGGAGTGTTTCGAATGTGGAAGCGGGAAACGCTCTTCCATGGACTCTGCATTGTGGGAACCGCAGTGGTGCTGCGTTTCCGGGGTATGGTTTTCCGTCATGGAATCTGGGCTCCTTATGGATTAACGCCTATCTTTGACTCTTTCCGGAATGGATCAACGCCGGATACAGGGCGGCGGCGAGATCCAGGAATTCCCGCGCGGCCTTGCTGCCGGGGGTCTGCTCGAACACCGCCCGCCCTTCGCTGAAAGAGCGTCGGTAGGCGGTGCGTTGACAGATGCGCGTCTTGAGAATTTTGACACCGGGCAACGAGGCCAGAGCCTCCTCGGTTTCGTCGGACTCCCTGAGCATCGGGTGGGTGTCCGCCCGGTTGACGAACAGATAGATCTCCGGCTTTTTGGGCTTGGTGGCGGCCGTCTCCTTGACGATGTCCAGAAAACGGGCCGTGGACCACACATCGGCTTGACTGGGGGGGACGGGGGAGAGGATGCGGTCCGCCTGCGCAATCGCCTGGCGCATGGCCCACAGGTTGGAGGCCCCCACATCCACCAACGCTTCCCCCTTGTGGGCCGCCATCACCTTGGCGGGATCGCTCTCCGAACGGTAGACGCGGATTTCCGGCAAGGCGCCCTGTTCCTTGCGCACCTCGATGGCGTCGCTCAAGGTGGATTGGGGGTCCAGATCAAAGGTCACCACATCGATGCCTGAGCGGGCCAGCCACACGGCCAGGTTGAATGTGATGGTGCTTTTTCCGCATCCGCCTTTCAGGTTGCCCACGACGGTGATCATGTCGATTCCCTTTTTTTATGGTCGTTGACCCATCCAGATTTTCCTTGTGAATCCCTTTTACGCAAAATTGGCGAGGAATTCAAGTGGCGACCGGCCCGGGGGGAGAGAGGCGTAAAAAAAAGGGAAGCGGCATCAATCCGCCGCTCCCCCTTTAAAAGCGATGTGGAATCGCTGTATTACTTGCCGGGCTCAGCGGCTGCAGGCGCCTGCGGGGCCGGAGGAGCACCCCAACCAGCGGGAGGGGGCGGGGGATAGCCATAGCCGGGTCCGCCATAGCCGGGCCCGCCATAACCGGGACCCCATCCACCGGGTCCGCCGTAGCCATTGTTCCAGCCGTTGTTCCAGCCGTTGTTGCCATTCCAGGCATTGTTGCCGTTCCAGGCGTTGTTGGCATTGCCATCACCGGAACCGGCGACGTCGCCGCCCATGTTGAAGCCGAAATTGCCATTGGCGCGACCATTGCCATTGCCACGGCCACTGCCGTTGCCATTGTTGGCCCAATTGTTGCCCCAGTTGCTGTTATTGTTGTTGCCCCAACCGTTGTTGCCCCAACCAGGACCGTTGCCCCACCAGGCGGAAGCTTCGGGCGCGGACAGCAGGGCTGCACCGCCTAACAGGGTTGCAACAGCCAGTACAGCCATACCTTTTTTCATTTTGATCTCCAATTGTAGGAATTTAAAGACGCCAGTAAAGAGTTTTTGTTACCAACCCCAGCCGCCGGGACCACCCCAGCCGCCAGGCCAACCGCCCCAGGGACCACCACCTCCGGGCCCCCAGCCGTTGTTCCAGCCATTATGGTTGTTCCATCCGTTGTTGTTATTCCAAGCATTGTTGCCGTTCCACATGTTGTCGGCCCAACCATCCATGTCAGCATCCACGCTGAAGCTGAACTTTCCATGGCCCCGTCCGTTGCCATTGCCCCAGCCGTTGTTGCCCCAGTTGTTGCCCCAGTTGTTCCAGCCATTGTTGCCCCAACCGTTGTTGCCCCAACCGTTGTTATCCCATGGCATGGTCCATGCATGAACAGACTCGGAGGCAGGCAGGGTCATT
>JADGCR010000262.1 GCA_015228895.1 Magnetococcales bacterium | reverse complement strand
CATATCGACAACCAAAGACAAGGCTTTGAGAATTTCAGTCGCCACCAGGCGATTGATGGCATTGTCCTCCACGAGCAGGATGCGCGCCCCCTTGAGCCGCCTGACCACCTCCTCCAACCCCTCCGGAGCGACGGGCGCGATCTTCTGTTGGGCACCCTTTTGCAACCGTTCCAGCGTGACGGTGAAAAAAAAGGTACTGCCGATGCCCGGTTCGCTGGTCACCCGGATCTCGCCACGCATCATGGCCACCAGTCTTTTGCAGATGACCAACCCCAGACCGGTACCCCCGAATTTGCGCGTCGTGGAGGCGTCCCCCTGATTGAAAGCCGTGAACAGACGCTCAAGCTGTTCCCGGGACATGCCCACCCCGGTGTCCTGCACCGCGAACTCCAGGGTGACCTGACCGGGCGTGTCCAGCAGGGTCTTGACCCCCAGAGAGACCTCTCCCGCCGGAGCGTTGATGAATTTGATCGCGTTGCCAAGCAGATTCAACAAAATCTGTTCCAGACGCAGGGCATCGCCGACCAGCTCCCACGTCCCCTCCTGGCCAAGCTCGAAAACCAGCCGAATGTTTCTGGCCTTGGCCTGGGCATCGAAAAGGTCGGCCATGTGCTCGAAAACGTCATGAAGCAAAAAACGTTCCTGTTCCAGATCCAGCTTTCCCGCCTCGATTTTGGAAAAATCCAGAATGTCGTTGAGAATCCGCAGCAGGGAGCGGGAGGAGGAGGCGATCTTGGTCAGATAGTCCCGCGAACGGGTCGTCAACGGGGCCTGCAGGGCCAGATCGGTCAGACCGATGATGGCGTTCATGGGTGTACGAATCTCATGGCTCATGTTGGCGAGAAATTCGGATTTGGCCCGTGTGGCCTGTTCCAAAGCCGCTCGTTGTCGGGCCAGATCGGTCACCATCTGCTGAAAGGTCAGCGCCAACTGGCCGATTTCGTCACGGGCATGGATCTCGATGGGGGTGTCGAAGCGGCCCTTCCCGATCTCGATGGTTGACCGGCGCAACGATTCGATGGGTGTGGCGATCAGTTTCTGGAACCGGGAGGCCAGCAGAAAGACCAGAAGCAGGGAGAGCGACAGGATGCCGGCCACCCAATAGGCGCTGTTGAGCAACTGCTTTTCAAGGTCGTCCCAGTTGGCAAAAATGAAAATGGTGCCGATGGACTCCCCATCCAGCAGGATCGATTGTTGCAGGACCAGTTCCAGATCCTCGAAAGTGGCGACCGGACCCGGAAGCGCGGTGGAAAAGACGAATTTCTCCGCTTCAAGCCGATGCCCGTCGCGCACGAAGGAGGCAAAGAGCTTGCGATCCGGCGTGAACAGGGCCGCGAGATGGATCGACACGTTGGCCTCCAGGGCCGAAAGGATGGTGTGGGCCGTATCCGGATCGTTGAACGCCAGGGCCGCCCGACTGTTGAACGCGACAATCTCCATTTGGGTGCGGATGTTGTTGACCAGGGCGGCCCGTTCCTGCAAATATTCGGTGATGGAGAAGAAGATCGTCGCCAACAGCAGGGTGCTGCCAGCCAGCAGGGTCATGATGACGGTCAGTTTCTTGCGAATGGACAGATCTTTGAAGTTCATCAGGGATTCCTATTTGATTACCTGTCCCACCTGCAACAGCATGGCGTTGACTTTCAATCCAGCCTCCAGCACGGTCTCCTGATTGATGGCGAAACGCAGCGTGTCATGGACCTGGATGAAATGGATCATCCCCCCCTGACGGGCGAAATCGGGCATGTCCCCGACGGTCATGACGGGTTTTCCCTGGATGGCGGCCAGGATCGTCGTCAAACGGTCCCGTTCCGAATTGGCGATGAACAGGAGATGACACCGTGTGGCCTGTTGACCCCCTTCCAGATACAGGATGGTGATTCTCCGGTTGTTGACACTCTTTCTGGACAAAAGATCCAGCAGGGAACCAAAGGGATTCTGCCCCAGGACGCAGAGCCGGAACGGCTCCTCCTGATCTGCGAACACCGAGGGGGGCCAGGTGACGAACTTGGTGAAATGATACAGGTACGCCCCCTTGACCTGATACTCGTCCGGTGGGTCGTTCTGGGTGGCGTTCGCACCCCACGACACCACCAGAAGCATCGTCGCGACCGCCCAGGCATGCGAAAACCGGCTCAAGATCAAAAGCTCCAGTCCAGCCTGGCAAAATAGCTGCGGGGAATTTCGCTGTTGCGTATGCTCGTGCCCTGGAATTCGGGGTGTTGACCGTCCAGCAGATTGTGAGCGGAGAGGCTGAAACGCACGTTATTGCCGGCCCGCCATCCCAGCCTGAGGTCCAGACGCGCCAGGGCGGGGATGTCGAGATGGGTCAAGGGCGCGACATGATAGAGCGCGGCGTCCAGTTCCAGGTCGTGGGGGAGATCCAGATAGGAGCGGATCTGCCACTGATGCCTGGGGATGTCGTTGGCGCTGGCCACGGTGGAGGTGTCGGTACTGTTGTCCACGAGGTTCAGGTTCATCTTGAGCCAGGTGTGACTGGCGCGCAGCTTCCAGTGGTCCATGGCCTGCCAATTCACGGCGGTTTCCAGCCCATGGGTGCTGCCCTTGGCCTTGTTGGCGAAGGTCTGTCCAAGGGTGACCACGCGGGTGACGGGATTGAAGGAGGCGGGCTGGTTTTCGTAGGTGCCCAGATTGTCGTATCGATTGTGGAAGGCCGCGACATCCAAGGACAACCGGGCCGCGGGCTGGGTGCGGTAGCCAAGCTCATAGGCCCACACCGTCTCTTCGGAGAACTCCGGGTTGCCCTGGATCCTGAGTGTGGTGGCGGGAGTCAGAGGGGTGACAAGATGGAAACCGGTGTCGGTGTAGGACGGAATGCGCACGGCGCGGGAGAGCGCCGACCACAGGGTATGCCCCTCCGCGACGTGCCACAACAGACGCGCGCCGGGTTGCCACTCCAGGCCGGTGTAATCGTTGTGCTCCACCTTGGAGCCCACGGTCAGTTTGAGGTCGTTGCCAGCCAAGGCGATCTCATCCTGGACAAACAGGCTCACCGTCCGGTCGCTCCGCGCGGGAGGCTGCCAGGAGATGAGGGAACCGTTTTCCAACCGGATATCCACCTGCCGGAATCCCAACCCCCAGTTGATCTCCTGGCCTTGGGTCAACCGGAAACGATGGTGCCAGTCCAGGTCATAAATGTCGCTCTCCTCGAAATGGGGCTGGACATTGCGGTCATAGAAGAACTGCAGGGAGAAATCGGCGGCGTGGGGCAGTTGCCGCGTCCAGCGCATGAGGAGATCCCCCCCCTGTTTTCGATCCGCCAGCTCCTCCTCGGAGAGCTGATAGAACTCCCCCTGCACGGTCAACGCGTCCCGGCTGGTCAACCGCCAGTCCGTGCGCACGCCCCCGTGCCGCGACTGCCAGGACTCTCTGGCCCCGGAGCCGTTGGTCATCTTGAACGCTTCATGCTCGAACCCTTTGCCCCAAACCCGGTAGTCCATTTTCTCCCCGACGCGGCCACCGTAACGGCCCCCCCCATGGAGTCGGTCCAGCGTGCCCCCCCCCAC
>JADGCR010000261.1 GCA_015228895.1 Magnetococcales bacterium | reverse complement strand
CCCCCCCCAACCGGTTCCCTTCCATGGGGAGCGTTCCGTCCCGATGCGTCTGGCGCTGTCCGGGCAGTCCGGCTCCATCATCGGCCTGGACTACCGTGGCGTGGAGGTGTTGGCCGCCTTCGAACCCGTCGCCATCTTGAACATGGGGGTTGTGGCCAAGATCGACATGTCCGAGCTCCATTCCCGGTTCTTCAAGGCGGGCATGCTGTTGTTGCTGCTCTCTTTGGGGGTGATCGTCCTGGGGGGCGTGCTGTTTTATCGCATCGCTCGTCCCCTGATGCGGCGTACCGCGGAACATCAGCGTCTGGGGCGCATCCTGGAAACCTCCATCAACGAAATCTATGTTTTTGATCCCGTCTCCTGGCGTTTCATCTATGTCAACGATGGCGCCAAGGTCAATCTGGGGTATACCCAGGAAGAGTTGTCCGGCATGACCCCCTGGGATCTGAAACCCCGCATTTCGGAACAGGCGTTCCGGGTGCTGGCGCAACCCCTGCTGATGGGCGAGGCGCCCCATCTGTTTTTCGAGACCGTGCACCGGAGAAAGGATGGCTCCCTCTATCCGGTGGATGTGCGTTTACAGTTGTTTCACAACGAGAATCCAGCCGTTTTTGTGGCCATCGTGATGAATGTCACCGCCAGGGAGGAGATGGAGCGCGCCTTGCAACACGCGGAGGCCAACCATTTCATCACCTTGAACTCCATCGGGGACGCGGTGATCTCCACCGATACGGAAGGCCGCGTCCGGTTCATGAATCCGGTGGCGGAAACGCTCACCGGATGGTCCCTGGAGGAGGCCCGTCACCATCGGATCGCTGACGTGTTCACGATCATCAACCGTGTTTCCAGAATGCCCGTGCCCAACCCCGTGGAAAACGTGCTGGCCTGCGGGGTCGTCGTTGGCCTGGCCAATCATACGGTTCTCGTCGCCAAAGACGGGACGGAAAGACAGATTGCCGACAGCGGCGCTCCGATTCGGGACGAGACCGGCACGCTTCAGGGGGTGGTGCTGGTGTTCCGGGATGTGACCGAGGATTACCGTCTGCGGGCCGCTTTCCAAGTGAGCGAGGAGCGCCTGAATCTGGCGCTGGAAAGCACCAACGACGGCGTCTGGGACTGGAACCTCCGGACCGGGGAGGCCTATCTCAGTCCAAAGGTCGCCCAGATGCTGGGTCTTGACCCCGAGGCGCTGGCCCCCCGGATCCGCTCCCTGGAAAACCGTCTCCACCCGGAGGACAAGGAACGGGTCCGACAGGGGGTGATCGACCATCTGGAAGGCCGGACGGCGTTTTATTCCCAGGAGTACCGTCTGCTGTCCCGCGCGGGCGGGTGGGTCTGGGTGCAGGGACGGGGCAAGGTGGTGGAGCGTGACGCCAGCGGCAGGCCGTTGCGCATGACCGGAACCCATACGGATATCACCGCGCGCAAACAGGTGGAAATCGAACTGGTGCGCATGAACCGGGCGCTCAAGGCCCTCAGTTCGGCCAGCGAGGCCTTGGTCCACGCCCTGGACGAAGATCAGTTCCTGGCCACGGTATGCAAGTTGATCGTGGAAAAGGCGGGCTATCGCCTGGCCTGGTGCGGCATGGCCGTGGATGACGCGGACAAGAGCGTGCGGCCTGTCGCGCAATTCGGCTACGAGGCCGGCTACCTGGATACCCTGCGTCTGGGTTGGGGGGACAACGAATTCGGACGGGGACCCACCGGAACCGCGATTCGCACCGGCAGGCCGGCGCACACCAGGGACATTCTCAACGATCCCAACTTCGCCCCCTGGCGGGCGCAAGCCGTGCAACGGGGATACAGATCCTCCATCTCCCTGCCTCTGGAGAGTGACGGGCGCATCTTTGGCGCGTTGAGCGTCTATGCCGCGGAACACGACGCCTTCGACGAACGGGAAGCCGGTTTCCTGCTGGATCTGGCGCGCAACATCGCCTTCGGCATCCGCTCCTTGCGGGAACACATGAACAACAGGCGTCTGGCCTCCGCCGTGGAACAGACGGACGACATGGTGCTGGTCTCCGACACGTCCGGTCTGGTGCAATATGTCAATCAGGCTTTTTGCCGGGTGTCAGGCTACGCCCCCCAGGAAATGATCGGCCAGCGCACCGACCTGCTGGGATCCGGCCTCTTCACGTCGGATCCTGTCCGCACCATGTGGGATACCCTGGCCGCGGGCAATACCTGGAAAGGCCGTTTCAACAGCAGAAAGAAAGACGGTTCCCTGTTCGAGGTGGAATCCAGCATCTCTCCGGTGAAAAGTCCGGAGGGGTCGGTCAAACATTATGTCGCGGTTTATCGGGATATCACCAGGCAGGTCCAGATGGAGCGACAACTGCGTCAGGCGCAGAAAATGGAGGCCATCGGTACTCTTGCTGGTGGCATTGCCCACGATTTCAACAATTTGCTTGGCATTATCCTGGGTTATACGGAACTGGTCCTGGAAAAGCTGCCCGAGAACGACCAGAAGCACCAGGATTTGCAGGATGTGTTCCAGGCCGGGAAGCGGGCCAGGGATCTGGTGGCGCAGTTGTTGGCGTTCAGTCGCCTGACGGAAGGGGAACGCAAACCGATCCAGGTCACCCCGATCCTCAAGGAGACCATCAAGTTCATGCGCGCCTCCCTCCCCACCACCATCGAGATCAAACTGCACATTCAGGATCCGGAGGTGACGATTCAGGGGGATCCGACCCAGCTGCATCAAGTCATCATGAACCTGTGCACCAACGCCGCCCTGGCCATGGAGGAGAACGGGGGCGTGTTGAGTGTCACCTTGGACGGCGCCCTGCTGGACCTGGACGACGTGATCGGTCTGGAGATCTCTCCCGGCCATTATGTCGTGCTCGGGGTTCGGGATACGGGGGTCGGCATTCATCCGGACCTTCGAGGTCGGCTGTTCGATCCGTTCTTCACCACCAGGGAGATTGGCAAAGGAACCGGTCTGGGGCTGTCGGTGGTCCACGGCATCGTGTCGGAGGCCAGCGGGGCCGTCCGGGTGACGAGCGAGATGGGCCGGGGGAGTCTCTTCACAGTCTACTGGCCCATGATCAGGGAGCGGGAGCCCCCCCTGGAGAAGCATGCTCTCCTGGCGCGAGCGGCGACCGGTTATCGGGTGCTGTTCATCGATGACGAAGTGGGCATCGCCCGCCTGGGAAAGATGCAGTTGGAAACCTTGGGCTATCAGGTGGAATGTTTCACGAACGCCCATCAGGGGTGGGCCCGCTTCCAGGAGAATCCCGACCGGTTCGATGTCATCGTCACCGACCAGACCATGCCCGGCCTGACCGGGATCGAACTGTTGACCAGGGTGCGCGCCATGAACGCCCGTCTCCCCGCCATTCTCTGTTCGGGGAAAAAGGATCCCGTCACCCCGGAACAACTGCAGGCGCTCGGCATCCGGGAGGTGTTGAGAAAACCGATCCTGATGGAGGATATGGCGCGGGTGCTGCACGGGATCTTTTCGGGTCGTGGCCCCGACGGTTCTCCCGAAGGGGCGGGAGCGTGAGACTTTTTTGTGTCAATGGCGTCC
>JADGCR010000260.1 GCA_015228895.1 Magnetococcales bacterium | reverse complement strand
GGGGGGGTGACGTACTGCACCGGGGTTGGCCAAAGGCGATTGGCAGTGGCCATCAACCCCACTCCGACCACGATCAGTCCGCCCAGCTTGATGACCATCCGAAGTTCAAGCTCCTTGAGGTCACGCTTCAGGGTGGCCTCAACCTCCTTGAGGTCACGCTTCAGGGTGGCCTCAACATCCTTGATATCCCGCTTCAGTTCGGCAACCCGGAGTTCGATCTTGCCATCCAGTTCCTTAACCCGGACCTCAATCTTCCCATCCAGTTCCCTGATATCCCGCTTCAGCTCGGCAACCCGGACCTCAATCTTCCCATCCAGAACGGCCACGTCCTCCTTGGACGCCAGCCGCTCGGCAAGGGCTTCAGCCAGCAGTTCGGCCTGAGCCTCGGCCTGGGGCTCGGAGAACCCAGCCTCTTTCAGCCGCTTGGCAAATTTCAAAGTGTCGAAAGCAATCGCATTGCTCATGGTGTTTCCTCCTGCCACCCAGTGTATCCCACAGTGTCCGGAGATTTCCACTTGCATCCCGACTTTCTTCAATATCAAGTCGCAACCACCCTGGAATCATTGGGAAAATCCTGATTCGTCGTTGTACGCGACTGGGCACAACATCCATGGGGTGACCGCGAGCGGTCGAAAGGCATCTTGCGCTACTCGCGCAATTTTCGCTCAATAGCAGAAAGCGTATTCCGAATTTCTTTTTCTTTTATTTCAGGGTCAACATCCTGGATATACTCATCCGCAGATCGCCAATCTCCACGCCGTCTATTCTGATGAGGTTCAATGGCCTCGATCAATATAGATTCAAGTGTTGCGACAACATTAGCCAGTGATGTATCCGGAGTCGTTTCTTGAAGGATGCCTTCATTTTTTACGCCCAGCAGGCCAAACCATGAGAATCGGTCCCAACGGCTGTTAAGACGATCAGTTGTGTGTTCAAAAAGGCGCGTTCCCATCGGACGTTCAGCGGATTGTCCGACGTAAACCGCCGTGCGGTGATCATAGAGTATATAAACCCCTCTTTGATTGCAAAAATCGACTGGCGTTGCTGTCTGCGTTTGTTTGCCAAATATTCTTGGATCTTTGCGCCACACGACAAGATCGCGTCGCCAATACATACCGAAACAATGGACGATCTATTTTTGTTCTTCAATATCGGATGCAGAAAAGGATCCCGTTATATTGGGTTTACCTTTTACCGAAGATGTCTGAGTGTCAGGTGAATCCAAAACAACTTTCAGGGCAAAAATTCCTCTGCCAACACGAACATACGGTGATTTCTCCCCGTCGTTTGCTATCGATCTGGAAATAATTGAACTCACTGTTGCGTGAGGCGTTGCTCCATCAGTCTTATAATAACCCTGTGACAAAATTTGTTCGGAAATATCTCTGTAGTGCAACAGAGTTTTTGACTCTGACAGCACTTTCTTGATGGCATCTTCCCACGATTTCTCCACGTTCATTCTCCCAAAAATATCATACGGTACTTGTAGATGAACTCAAAAAAAAGCGGCCCGCTCGAAGCCCGTCGCAACATGCAACAGGCCCTGCGGCGCAGGGATGCGACACCGCGACCGATCGGTGCAACCGATTGGTCGCGGAAGGAAGATGAACACGATCTTTCGTCTCCCGTCAAACATAATAGACCTGTGCGGTTACTTTACGAAAGTCTTTTCATGATTTGCAAGGAAATATCTTGGGAAATGACAGGTTCGCACAGTTCAAGACGCCACAAAACAATAGAAACATACTGAAAATTTTAAGAATTTTCATTTTGCGCGATCGGCTAAGGAACAGACGAGATGCCGCCCCGTCACTTCAGAGGCCACGCCCCCAACTCCCCGCCGAAGAGGAGCAGACAAAACCTCCCCCTCGGACACCCCCAACCATCCTCGATATGATTTTTTGTCAATCCCGCCGACAGGCGCTACCAGGGGGATCGAAACCGGCGCAGGGCATTTCGGCGCCGTTGGCAGTCGGGGTCGTGGCGCTGGACCTGCCGCCAGAATTCCGGGCCGTGGTTGGGGTGATCGAGGTGACACAGCTCGTGGATCAGCACATGGTCGCGAAGCTCGGGGGGAAGCCAGAGGAGACGCCAGTTGAGGCTGATGTCGCCCAACGAGGAGCAACTTCCCCAGCGGCGGCGCTGATTGCGTATCGTTGTCCGCCGATGACGGACGCCCATGGAGGCAGCGAGTTCGGCGAGACGCGGCGGCAGGAGTTCGACAGCCCGAAGGCGGTACCAGGATTCGAGTGCCTGGCGCGGGCCTTCCGGCGGCCAGGAGGGGGTCGGGACCATGAGCCGATGCTCCTCGCGGAGGATACGACGCCGGGGATCGGCGGCAACCATGGGGGTCAGGGTAAGCTCCTCTCCCCAAAACGGCAGCGCCGTTCCGGGGAGGAGTTCCGGGCGTCCTGCAGCGGGTTTGACCTGGCGATGGGCGAGGCGGTTGAGGAGCCAGTTCGCATAATGCCGCAGGAGACCCTCGGCCTCCGCCAGGGTGGTCTGGACTCCTCCCCTGACCTCGACCTCACCCCCGGCAGTGATCCTGAGGAGCATTCGCGTGCGGCGGGACGAACGGACCAGGCGGTAGTCAAGCTCGCGCCCACCCAGGGTCAGGCGTGCGGCCTCCATCATCCCCTTGCGACCTCCATCATCGCCCGGCAGGCAAGGCGCCGCCGGTTCGATTGACGGCCTCGGAGATCCTTTCGGCCTGGATCAGGGCATCGATGAAAAACTTGGTGGCCCAGTTGAGGATCTCGAACCGTCCATAGGCGCCGTCGAAGGGGTGGGATCCCTTGATTCCCCCCCGGATTCCCGCCACCGTCGAACGACAGTTCTGCGTCCTCTTCAGAAAGGCCAGGAGCCGCTCCGCACCCTCCCGGTAGCGGTCAAGACCGCTCTCCTCATAGAGGGTCAGGCAGATCCCCGCCAGTTGCGCATTACCGGTAAGACAGCTCCAGGAAACAGTGCCCCGCCAGGAGGCATCGAAACGTCCAGGGAGAGCGCCGCGGGAGTCGAGGGCCTCCAGGAGGCGGGTGGCGGGAAGCATCGCCCGGCGTTGCCAATCGGCATTGCCGGTGGCCCGGGCGGCCCCCAAAATCCCCTCGATGGCATAACAGATGGTATGCAGAAGGGGGGCTTTGGGGTCGGAGAGACAATTGTCCGCAAACCAGCCGTTCTCCTGCTGCCGGGAGAGGGTAAAAATGATGTTCCGCTCTCCGGCCTCGGTGAAGAGGTTCTCGTGCGTGGCCTCTCCCAGGAGGATCAACGCCCAGCCGACCCGGGAATTGTAGGTGGTGCTGGCGGGATCGGCGAAACGGGAGTTGCCCTTGATCCACTGACCGTTGGGCGCTTGGGTCTCCACCAGGAACCGCCCGGCGCGACGGGCGGCCTCGAGATATTTGTCACCGCCGGTCTCGGCGTGGGCCCGGAGCCAGCCCAGGATGACCTGCCCGGTGTTGAAGACCGCCGGGGTGGGCGGTTGCTCGACGGTCCCCCCCATCACCGCGCCGTTGGGCATCTGGACCGC
>JADGCR010000025.1 GCA_015228895.1 Magnetococcales bacterium | reverse complement strand
GGGGGGGGGGGGGTGTGGGTGGGGTGGTGGGGGGGGCGGGGGGGGGGGGGCTGTGGGCTTTTTTGCACCGGGTCTGTCGCGGCGGGACGCGCCATGGGGGGCGCCTCCCTCCGGGGGGGGCTGGAGGCCGGCTTGCCCGGTCCAACTCCGGCGGTCAGATTGCGTTCATTGTGGACATGTTCCATCCACTCCTGTTCCGGTTCCTGGAGCTCTCGTTTCAGTTCCACCCGTTTGGCCGGGGCAGGGGCTGCCAAAGGCCTGGGAGGGGGTGGCGGGGTCTGCTGGACGACCGGCGCGGGTGGGGGAGTCGAGGCGGTCTGTTGTAACGCCTGTCTGTTTCTGATCGCCGCAATCCGTTCCGCAATCGTGCCTTTGGGGACGGGGGGCGGGGTTTCCTGGTCGGCTGCAGGGGCGGAGCGAAGGGATTGAATGGCCCGGATGCGCTCCAGGACGGATGGTGGCGCGCCGCCGCCGTCGGTCGGTTCCGGGATCGGTTCCGGGATCGGTTCCGGTGGCAAGGATGGCGTTTGGCGTTCCCTCCCCCTCGCGGGCGTGGCTGGCTGAAACTGGCCGCTGTGCCCGGAATGCCAGGGATTGCTCAACCCCCCAAGAGTTTTCTTGATTTCATTCACCATGATGCTTCAATGGAGATGGCCGTATAATGCGGTTGATATCAGCCCCCATTCTAGCAGAATCCATTGGAAAATGTCCACGTAAAGAGGGACGTTGCGCAGGAAATGTTGCGACGGCCCCAAAAACCGGTCCAGGCAGGCCCCGGACCGGTTTTGAACGCCGGATTGCGTCACCCCCCGGCCGCCGCGCCCCCGATGGTCAGGCCACCTGGACCTGAATGGCCCTGGGTTTGGCTTCGGCCCGTTTGGGGAGGACCACCTCCAGGACACCGTTTTTGTAGGAGGCCAGAATCCCGGTGGTATCCGTGGTGTTGGGCAGTTGAAAAGTGCGGCTGAAACGGCCATAGGCCCGTTCCACGCGATGATACTGATCCCTTTTCGACTCATCCTCGAATTTGCGTTCCCCGGAGAGGGTGAGCCGGCCATTGTCTACCTGGACGTTGATATCCTTCTGCTCCATGCCGGGAATGTCGGCCCTGATGACGATCTGTTGTTCATCGTCCCGGATGTCCACCCGCAAGGGCCATTGGGTCATCATGCCGTTGGATTCATCCAGATCCCGTTCGAACAGCCGGTTGATCTCCCCTTGCAGGGAACGGAAAGAACGAAAAGGGTCGTAGCTGATAAGTGTGGACATTGAAAAACCTCCTCAACGGTTGTTCTGTTAATTTGCCAAGCAATCGAACCATTCGGTGGCCACCTTGATCATCAAATAGGCAATCCGTTGGCAAGGCGCAAGGAGGGGGGAGCATTATTTTTGATGCGGGGAAAGAAAATGGCCTGACGGTTCGCGGGTCTCCCGCCTGGTCAGGCCATGCCACTCCCTTGTCTGGAGAAGGACTATGGATTGGAAAGGGCGCGGATTTTTTTCACCGCCACCCGGGCCACCTTTTGGCCGGTTTGGATCAAGTGGGCCACCAGGTTGGTCATGGAGTCCACGAAAACCGTCACCAGATCCTCGATGGGCACCGTGTCGGTTTGTGGCCTGCTGGCGGGTGTTCCGGCTTCCCGGGCCGGGGATGGTGCTGCAGCGGGTGGTTGCGGTGCCTCGATGCGGTCCGTGACCTCGATCACCTCCACCCCGTCATTCTGGGTCATGCGCGTCGCTCCATGTGCAAACAGGGATGGGTCAGGTGCTGATCTCTTCCAACTCGCCGATGGCACCCTGTTTTTTCAGGTAGAAATAGATTCCGGTGCCGGAGGCGACCAGCAGCGCGGCCAACAAAACCGGCCCCCAGGTGGATACCCCCACCCCCGCGCCCGCGACCGTTTTGGTGGTCGCCAGGAACATCCCCTTGGCCGCTGGTTGGCTCGCGATGGCCACGGTTTTGCCCGCCACGGTTTTGCCCGCCACGGTTTTGCCCGCCACGGCCCCTTGCGTCACGGTGCCTTTGGCGGCCAGGCCCTTGGCGATCTTCGCCGTTTCGACTTCACCCATTTTGATTTTCATCCCGGTCCCGGCGGCGGTTTGGGTGGCGCCACCGGCCGTTCCCTTGACCACACTCCCTTTGGCGGCGGCCAGTTTGGCCCCTTCCGCCGCTTCCACCTCGCGAATTCTCGCGTTGAGCAGTGCGTTGGCGCAGGGGGCGGTATTCTGTTGAATGGCGACGACTTGCTTGACAGGTAACATGGTTGGCGCTCCACACACGATTGACGTGAAACCATGGCATGGTCTCTTGACAAAAAACCGCCCTGCCTTTGTCGATCAAAAGCAGGGCGTGGTCCAGTGAACCTTTTTCAGACGACGGATCGATCAGCTCTTGGTTTTGTCAATGAAATCCTTTACATTTTTCTCCATGAAGGATTTGAGTTCCTTTTGACCCTGCATCAGCACATCCATGGCGCGCTGGGTATTGGCTTTCATGTCCTTCGCCACTTCGGCGGCGATTTCGGTTTGCACGGCCAGGAGTTCCTTGGGGGATTTGGCCGCGGCCAGTTCGTTGAGCTGGCGGGAACCGGCGGTGTTGAAGCCTTCGATGGCATCCAATTGTTGTTTTGCCAGCTCACGCACCGTGGCGTCATTGATTTTTTGCAACTCGGTAATGGAATCAATCATCATCCGGGTCATTTCGGTCATTTTTTTGGTAATTTTTTCACTATTCATGATCATTCAGCCCTATAAAAGTGTGGGTTCGATTGCGGCTACCCTGGATATATTGCGATGCAGCATAAATTAAATGGATCTTTCCTTGCAGTCAAGTATTTTTCGTGCTTTATGAAAAAAAAATGTATCCTGGTGTCGGTTTTTGCGTATTAATTGCTTGTCGGGTGCCAGGGGTGGTCGGTGGGCGAGGGCGAAGCGACGCGCATTCCCTTGACGGGGGCCGAAAACGCCTGGAAAAACGCTTCTGTGACTGATTTCAAGGAGGGATCGAGACAAACGTGGCCAGAAAAAGGGGAGCCGACCTCATGCCGGATGGCAAGATCGAAGAGATTCCGATCAACATGGAGATCCTCTCCAGCGACAACCGGGTGGGGGTGTTGCTGGGCGCGGGGTGTCTCCTGTTTGGCGTGGCCTTGAGCGACCTGCTGGAATGGAGTCTCTTTTTTCAGCCGGATGGCTGGGTCGGGGTGGTCTCGCGCCCCCTGCTGTTGATCATTGGGGGAGTCCTGATCTCCCTGTGCGGACAGCGACTCCTCATTCCGGGTTGCAAACCGTTGCTGCGGATCAATTTTGGCGGGGTGACGGATATCCGTTTGTTGACGGCCCCGCTGCGCTGGTCGTTCATCGTGGATGCCTATCGACCACGGGGGATCTGGTATTATCTGTTGCCGGGTGTGGTTCTGGAACTGAGCGACGGAGGCCGCACCGGTTTGGAGACCTTCTGGTCACGTCTGATTCATCTTCCCTGCCGTCTGCTGGGCCGGAACCTCCTGTTTCTGGAGTGCGGCACGCTGGATCATCCCACCAGGGAGATTCTGGAAGCCGTGCGTTCCCATGTGCGGTCGCGGGGCGGTCCGGCCCCTCCGGCTCAGCAGAGGGCGCGTGTGACCCGTGAAAGGGCGTCCAACAGCCGCTCCAGATCCTCCAGGGTGTGATCGGCGCTCAGGGAGACGCGCAGACGGGCGGTGCCCTCCGGGACGGTCGGGGGGCGGATGGGAACCACCCGTATGGCCTCCCGCTCCTCCAGCAGACGACTGACGGTCAGCGCGGCGTCCCCATCCGGCAGCAGCACCGGGATGATCTGCGTGGAGGATTGGCCCGTGTCCAGATTCAGGGAGGAGAGTCCCGCGCGCACCCTGGCCGCGTTGTCCAGCAGGCGCGCCCGCGTCCGGCCCAGGGTGGGCAGCAGCGTCAGGGCGGCGTCCATGGCCCCCAGGACTCCGGGGGGCAGGGCGGTGGAGTAGATCAGGCCGGCGCAGTGGTTGACGAGATACTCCCGGAGCGCCATCGAACAGGCCGCGTAGGCCCCGAATCCCCCCAGACCTTTGCTGAAGGTTCCCATGATCAAATCCACGCCGCTGGCGTGGGCCGCGCCCAGGCCGAAGCCGTCCGGTCCCAGCACGCCGGTGGCGTGGGCTTCGTCGAGATAGAGGAAAGCGCCGAAACGTTCCTTGAGGGCGATCAACCCGGCCACGTCGGCCTGATCCCCGTCCATGCTGAAAACGGTCTCCGTGAGGATGAAGCGGGGGCCGGGGAGATGGTTGTGCCGGTTCAGCAGGAACTCCAGATGGTTCAGGTCGTTATGTCGATAGCGGCATTGTCGCGCCCCCGCGGCGCGACAGCCGTGGTGCAGGCTGGCGTGGTTGAGGCGGTCGGCGAAGACCAGGGGGGTCCGTTTCAGGGCGGTCCGGTCCAGGAGCGCGGCCAGAATGGTGGCGTTGGCCTGGAATCCGGAGTTGAAGACCAGGGCGGAGGGGGTGTTTTTCCCCTGGGCCAGACGGCTTTCCACCCGCTCGAAGAGTTCCAGGTTGCCGCACACCAGACGGGAGGCGGTGGAGCCGGCGCCCCAGAGGGTGGTCCACTCCAGGGCGCGCTGGATCAGGGCGGGATGGTTGGCCAGTCCCAGGTAGTCGTTGGAGGAGAAATTGAGCAGATCCCGGCCATCGCTCCGCAGGCGTCCCCCGCGGGAGGGGCCCACGGCGCGCAGGGTGCGCAGCTGTCCGTTGCGGGCGCGTCGGGCCAGAAAGGTCTCGTAGGCGGACCAGGGCATGGTCAGCGTGGCTCCAGGGGTTGCCACTGGCGCATGATGTAGGCCTCCAGGGGTTGAAAGCGGGACTTGTAGCTCATTTTCCGGGAGTCGGCGATCCAGTAGCCCATGTAGAGCCAGGTCAGGCCCAACTGTCGCGCCTGTCCGATCTCCCACAGGATGGCGTGGGTTCCCAGACTGCGGGCGGATTCGTCCGGGTCGAAAAAGGTGTAGACCGCCGACAGGCTGTTGGGAAGCTGGTCAATCACCGCGGTCATCAGGAGCCGGTCTTCGTGGCGGAAATCCACGAAGGTGACGGCACACCAGTCCGAGAGGAGAAACTCTTCGAAATCCTCCCGGCTGGGGCTGGCCATGGGGCCGTCCTGGTGGCGACTGTTCAGATAGCGGCAATAAAGATCGAACCGCTCTGCATTGAAAGCTGGCTCTTCCAGGTGGACTGTGAGATCCTGGTTGCGTTTGAGGATGCGTCGAAAGGAGCGGTTCAACCGGAAGGGCGCGACCGGCAGGCGGACCGGGATGCAGGCGGCGCAGCCTTCGCATCTGGGACGATAGACGATGTTGCCGCTGCGCCGGAAGCCGATGGAGAGCAGGTATTCGAAGCGCGTCTCCTCCATGGGGGTGGTGGGATTGACAAACAGGGTCGCGCCCATCCGGTCCGGAAGATAGCCGCACTCGTGGGGCCTGGTCTGGAAGAGTTCCAGTTCGACGCTGTTGGGGGGAGGGCGGTGTGTCATGAGCCGCAGCCTTGCAATTCGGTTGTAAAGGTCGCAACATGTTGATTAACGAAGGGACGGAAACCCATGTTCAAAGGTACCACCATTTTATCGGTTCGTCGCGGTTCCACCGTCGTGATGGGTGGGGATGGACAGGTCACGCTGGGCAACACGGTGATCAAGGCCAACGCGCGCAAGGTGCGTTTTCTCAAGGAGGGACGCGCTCTGGCGGGATTCGCCGGCTCCACCGCGGACGCCTTCACCCTGTTCGAGCGCTTCGAGGGCAAGCTTGCCAAGCATGGGGGCATCCTGACCCGCGCCGCGGTGGAGCTGGCCAAGGATTGGCGCATGGATCGCATGTTGCGCCGTCTGGAGGCGATGCTGGCGGTGGCGGACGCCACGGCCAGCCTGCTGATCTCCGGGACCGGGGATGTGCTGGAACCGGAAGAGGGGATCCTGGCCATTGGTTCGGGTGCTCCTTATGCCTTGTCTGCCGCGCGCGCGCTGTTGCGTCATACGGATCTGGGCGCCCGTGAGATTACCGAGCGTTCTCTGGCGATCACCTCAGAGATCTGTATTTATACCAATTCGAACCTGATCATTGAAGAGTTGTGATGTCCGAATATACCCCCCGTGAGATTGTTTCCGAGCTGGATCGGTTTATCGTTGGCCAGAACGACGCCAAACGGGCGGTGGCCATCGCCTTGCGCAACCGTTGGCGGCGGCAGCGTCTGGACGGGTCCATGCGGGAGGAGGTGTATCCCAAGAACATCCTGATGATCGGGCCCACGGGGGTGGGCAAGACCGAGATCGCCCGCCGTCTGGCCAAGCTCTCCGACGCGCCGTTTCTCAAGGTGGAGGCGACCAAGTTCACCGAGGTGGGTTATGTGGGTCGGGATGTGGAGTCCATCATCCGGGACCTGACCGACATGGCGGTGAAGATGCACCTGGAGCGTTCCAAGCTGGATGTGCGGCGGCAGGCGGAGGACGCGGCGGAGGAGTTGATCCTGGATGCCCTGCTGCCGGGTACGGGCGCGGAAGGGGGGGATTCCAACACCCGGCAGAAGTTCCGCAAGATGGTCCGGGAGGGGAAGCTGGACGATCGGGAGATCGAAATCGAGGTGCGGGAGGCCCGTTCCGGTCCCACGTTGGAGGTCTTCACCCCCCAGGGCATGGAAGGGATCAATTTGCAGGACATGTTGGGATCGGTTCTGGGCGGCATGCGTTCCTCGCGCCGCAAGTTGACGGTCAGGGAGGCCGCCAGGATCCTGGTGGATGAGGAAGCTGGAAAGCTGGTGGACCGGGAGAAGTCCAAGCGGAGCGCCCTGGAGCGGGTGGAGCAGTCCGGGATCGTCTTTCTGGACGAGTTGGACAAGGTTTGCGCCCGGAACGGGGAGTCGCGCGGGGGGGCGGATGTCTCCCGTGAGGGGGTGCAGCGGGATCTGTTGCCGCTGGTGGAGGGAACCACGGTGAGCACCAAGCATGGGATGGTGAAGACGGATCATATCCTGTTCATCGCCTCTGGCGCCTTCCAGATGTCCAAGCCTTCGGACCTGTTGCCGGAGTTGCAGGGACGCCTGCCGATTCGCGTGGAGCTGAAGAGTCTGGGGGTGGAGGAGTTTCTGCGCATCCTGACCGAGCCGGAGAACGCCTTGACCCGGCAGTATGTGGCCTTGCTGGCCACCGAGGGGGTCGGCTTGGAGTTTGTTCCGGACGGGGTGCGGGCGCTGGCGGAGATCGCCGCCCGGGTCAACGAGACCACGGAGAACATCGGGGCGCGACGCCTGCACACGGTGATGGAAAAATTGCTGGACGAGATCTCCTTCACCGCGCCGGACCGGCGGGGGGAGACGATCCTGATCGATGGGGCGTTCGTGAACAGCCAGTTGAGGGATTTGTCGGAGAACGAGGATTTGTCCCGCTATATTTTGTGAGGGTGGGGGGCCGGCTGTGGAACTGCCATTCATCAAGTGTCATGGATCGGGAAATGATTTCATTCTGATCGACGAGGAGTCCTCCCCGGTCGAGGAGGGGAGCCGGGGTCGTCTGGTGGTCGGGTTGTGTCATCGGGAGCAGGGCATCGGAGCGGATGGGGTGTTGTTCCATCAGGCCGCGACTGGTGCCGACGCCCGGATGCGGATCTTCAACGCCGATGGTTCCGAGGCGCGCATGTGCGGCAACGGCATCCGCTGTCTGGGCCGTTATGCCGCGGAGAAGCAGTCCAAAGAGCAGGTGTCGATCGTGGTGATGGATGTGGTGTTGACCGTGCGCCGGGTCGGGGATTTCTTTCCCGGTGTGGAGGGGTACGAAACGCAGATCGGTCCCATCTCCCTGGACCCGGTGACCTTGCCCATGGTCTGGCCCGGGGAGTTGGTGGACGGGTGGTTGCCCCCCTTGTCGTCCCGATTGCGTTTTACCGCGTTGTCCGCCCCCAATCCCCATCTTTCGGCGCGGGTGGAGGAGTTCGACCGGGAGGAATTGCTCCGCATCGGGCGGTTGGCCAACGGGGGGCATCCGTTGTTCCCGGAGGGGGTGAATGTCAGTTTCCGGCGGGTGGTCCGGGAGGGGTTGTTCGTGGCCACCTATGAGCGTGGTGTGGGCTGGACCCATTCCTGCGGGACCGCCATGACCGCCTCCACCTTCGCCGCCTGTCTGGAGGGTGGGTTTGAGTTCGGCGCTCCGGTGCCGGTCTTCAACGCTGGTGGCAAGGTGGTGTGTACCGCCTTGCGGGGTGCGGAGGGGGCGCATTCCGGTTTGTTGGCCGGCAACGCCACCTTTGAATGGGATGGTGTGGCGCGGATCGATTTCGCCGAGGCCCACTGTTTGCGGCATGTCCGTCGCGTCGAGGATCGCGATCGGGAGACCCGCGCCTACGACCGCTTCAGAGCGTCGGCATCCTGACCAGGCGGGGAACTCAGGGGGGAGTCCCTCTCCGGACTCCCCGTCCCGGGCCGAGCTGTCCCGGTCAACACAGGACGGGAGGTTCCGGTTCCGCGCCATACCGGTCGATGTAACTGATGGCTTCCAGGGGCTTGCCCTGACGCCACCCCGACAGGCTCAGGAGCGGGGCCGGGGGGAACGCCTGCACCGGACCCAGACAGAGAATGGCCAGGGGTTGGGCGCCGGCGGGGCAACCGAGGAGATCCCCCACGATTTCGGGGTCGAAGAAGGAGACCCACCCCAAACCCAGATTTTCCACCCTGGCCGCCAGCCACATGTTCTGGATGGCGCAGGCGCAGGAAGCGATGGCCATCTCCCGTTCCATGGTGAAGCGGCCCACCAGCGTGCCGTCATCCGGGGCCAGCACCAATACCAGCAGCTCCGCGCACTCGTTGATTCCCTCCACCTTGAGCCGCAGAAACATCTCCTTGCGCGTTCCCATGCGTTCGGCGGTGCGCATGCGCACCCGCTCCGCCTCCTCTCCCAACTGGCGGCGCGTTCCGGGGTCGAGGACGCGGATGAAGCGCCAGGGTTGCATCAGTCCCACCGAGGGGGCCATATGCCCGGCCTGCAGAATGCGTTCCAGGGTGGCGGGCGGGACCGTCCCGCCAGCAAGGAAATGGCGCATGTCCCGTCGGGCGTGCATGACCTGATGCACCACTTCCCGATCTGCCTGGGTGAAACACGGATGGATCTTCATGGAGGAGCGTTTTCCTGTGGTGTGGGTTGTGCGGATGCCCGGGTGGAATCCATGGAGGTGTCCGCCTCGCAGCCGTGACGCCATATATCCTGAATGAGGGCGGGACAATTTTCAAGGAGCATGAAAACGCGCGTCGAAATGCCTGGAGTATTGCCATCGGGTTTGTTACCCTGAAACGGATTGTAGAGAAAAAAAATCATCGAGTGATCGCTGATGAGAAATTCACAGTCCGACAAACCGTACGGGGTGATGAAACGGATGAAAATCAAACAAGTGACCTTCAAACAAGGTGCGTTTGACGCCTCGCTTCTGCCGCCGCTGCAACACATTTCCCCCTCACTTGTGTTTGTATTCGCATACAAGCGATATTTTTTTCAGCCCGCTGTGGTCTCCGGATTGCTGGCCGCCTTTCCCGGGGCGCATTGCGTGGGGGTTTCCACCGCCGGAACCCTTTCCGACCAGGGGGTGTTGGATGACTCCTGCGTGGTCACCGCGGTGCGGTTCGACCGGGGCGGGGTTCGGGTCGCCACCGCCGAAGTCGCCACCCCGGAGATGTCATGGCAGAGCGGCGTGGCGGTGGCCAGGGCGTTGCCCGCAGAGGAGCTGCGCACCGTGCTGCTGTTCGCTCCCGGAATGGGGGTGGACGGCAGCGCGCTGATTGCCGGTCTGACCCATGTTCTGGGGGAAAAACAGGCCATCGTCGGGGGTTTGTCCGGGGATATCGGGGATCGTCAGCAAACGTTGACGCTTTCCCCTCAGGGGGTATCCGCCACACGGGTGGTGGGGGTGGGTCTCTATGGCTCCCACCTGGACATCCGTCAATGTTCCCAGGGGGGATGGGTGCCGTTTGGTCCCATGCGCAAGGTGACGCGCCACGAGGGCAATCTGTTGCTGGAACTCGACGGGGAGTCGGCCCTGGAACTCTACAACCGCTATCTGGGGGAGTACGCCAGGGAGTTGCCGGAGTCCGGGTTGCGCTTCCCGTTCGAAATGTGTCCCTCCCACCATGCCACCTCCGGTCTGGTGCGCACGGTGCTCAACGTGGACAGAGAACGGGGCGGGTTGATCCTGGGGGGGGATATCGATCCGACGGGTTATTTCCGCCTCATGCATGTGACCACATCCAAACTGATCGGTGGGGCGGAAGAGGCGGCGGAGTGCGCCCTGTCCGCCTCGACCCGCGGGGAGACCGGACCGGGATTGGGCCTGTTGATCAGTTGCGTGGGTCGCAAGCTGATCATGGGGGATCAGATCGAAGACGAGCTGGATGTGGTGCGGGACAAACTGGGACGGCAGCACACGGTCGCCGGATTCTACGCCCATGGTGAAATCGGACTGCAAGGTGCCTCCAGCGTTTGCGGGTTGCACAATCAGACCATGACGATCGCCCTGATCACCGAGACCCCGTGACATGCATCGTCTCTTGCGGCGGCAGATTCAAAAGGCGTTCGGTCTGGAAGGGGGCGGCGACCCGGCCACCCTGCTGGCGCAACGGAGCGCGTCGGGGGGGCTGGACGCGGGGGCGCTGGAGACCTTCCTGCGCACCGTCAGCACGGTCTACGAACGTTATGAGCGGGATCTGGCGCTGTGTGACCGGAGCCTGCATCTCTCCTCGGAGGAGCTGAATCAGGTCAACGTCCGGTTGCAGCAGGAGCTGCTCTCCCAGGCCAAGGTGCTGGCCTCGCTCAAGGAGACCGCCAACCGGTTGCTGCTGGCGGTGGGAGAACCACTGCTGGGGGAGGATTACAGGGAACTGGAGTCCCTGACCCACTTGATGTCCCGGATGGTGCGACAGCGGGAACAGACGCAAAAGGATCTGGAAGAGACCCTGTCCCAGATGAAGCGCGCCATCATCGAGAAGGCGGCCAACGCCATCGTCACCATGGACGCCACGGGAGCCATACGCTCCTTCAATCCGGCGGCCGAGGCGCTGTTCGGCCACCCCGCCGGGGAGATCATCGGCAAGAACGTCAAATGTCTCATGCCGCTCCGTTATCACGCGGCCCACGACCTGGGTTTGTCGAACTGCCTGAAAAGCGGGGTCAGCCCGATCATCGGCGTGGCCACGGAACTGGAAGGGGCGCGGGCGGACGGCACCACCGTGCCCGTGGAGTTGATGGTGAGCGAAATGGTGGTGGGTGGGGCGCGCATGTTCGTGGGCATCCTTTCCGACATCACCACCCGCAAGCAGGCGGAGGACCGGTTGCGGCGCAGTGAGTCCACCATCCGCGCCATCGTGGAAACGGCGGTCAACGGCATTGTCACCATCCACGCCTCCGGCGAGGTGATCTCCTTCAATCCGGCGGCCGAGGGGTTGTTTGGCTATGCCGCCGCCGAGGTCATCGGCCGGAATGTCAACCTGCTCATGCCTCCTCCCCATCAGGGGGCCCATGACGGTTATCTGCGGCGCTACCTGGAGAGTGGCCAACGGACGATCATCGGGGTCGGTCGCGAGGTGGAGGGGCGCCGGCGGGATGGGAGCACCTTTCCCCTGAATCTGGCGGTCAGCGAGATCGGGGTGGACGGGGCGCGCATGTTCGTCGGAATCCTGACCGATCTGACCGCCCGCAAGGCGGTGGAACAGGCCCTGGTGGACGCCAGGGAGCTGGCGGATCAGGCCAACCGTCTGAAAGGGGATTTCCTGGCCAACATGAGCCACGAAATCCGCACCCCGATGAACGCCATCGTGGGGATGACCCACCTGGCGTTGCAGACCGGACTGACGGACAAACAGCGGGACTATTTGAGCAAGATTCAATTCTCCGCCCGCAATCTGCTGGGCATCATGAACGACATCCTGGATTTCTCCAAGATCGAAGCCGACAAGTTGACCATGGAACAGGTGGAGTTCCGGCTGGATGAGGTGCTGGACCATCTGGTGGGCACGATTGGGGTCAAGGCCGGGGAGAAAGGGTTGCCACTGCGTTTCCTGTGTCCGGACAATGTGCCGAACGTGCTGGTCGGGGATCCGTTGCGTCTGGGCCAGGTGCTGATCAATCTCGGCAACAACGCGATCAAGTTCACCCACCAGGGTCATGTGGCCATCGGCGTGGAACGGCTCTCCGAAGAGGCGCACCGCATCCAGCTCCGCTTCACGGTCCAGGACACGGGCATCGGCATGAGCGGGGAGCAGTTGGACCGGCTGTTTCAGGCATTCATCCAGGCGGACGCTTCCACCACGCGGAAATATGGTGGCACGGGCCTGGGATTGTCCATCAGCAGACGGCTGGTGGCGCTGATGGGGGGGGAGGTCGGTGTGGAGAGCGTGCCGGGTCAGGGGAGTCTGTTCCATTTCACCGCCTGGTTCGGTTGTTGCTCCCGCACCGCCGAATCGTGCGTGGGATTTCGCCAGGAGGAGGGGTCGGGGCGGGTCCGGATGCAGCCGAGGGCGCGGGATCGGGATGCCATACAGGGGATTCTGGGGGCGCATGTCCTGGTGGTCGAGGACAACCGCATCAATCAGCAGGTGGCCATGGAACTCCTGGAGGCCAACGGACTGTTCGTGACCATCGCCAACAACGGCAGGGAGGCGTTGGGAGTGGTTGGCGCCACGCCTTTCGATCTGCTGTTGACGGATATCCAGATGCCGGAAATGGATGGCTACGAGCTGGCGCGCACGTTGCGCTCGGACCCGAAATTCGAGACGCTGCCCATCCTGGCGATGACCTCCCACGCCATGGCGGGGGATCGGGAGAAGTGTCTGGCCGCGGGCATGAATGATCATATCGCCAAGCCCATCGATCCCGACCGGCTGTTCGATGCCCTGGTCACCTGGGTCGCCGCCGGACAGAGGAGCGCGGGCCCCCAATCCCCGCGTCCCCCGTCGCGCCCCTGGGAGAATGGGTCGCTGGAGGGTCTGCGTACCATCGACGTGGCGACCGGCCTGCGTCATGTGGGTGGCAAACCCGCCTTGCTCCGGAAACTCCTGTCGGACTTGCTGCGGGATTACCGGGATGTGGGCCGTCGGGTGCGCGTCATGCTGGACGCGGGGGAGGTCCGGGCCGTGCGTCGAATGGCGCATACCCTCAAGGGGGTGGCGGGGTCGTTGGGGGCCAAAGGGTTGGGGAAGGCCGTCCAGGAGCTCGAAAACGCGCTGCTGTCGGAGTCGGTGGCAGCCTGTGGGCCTCTGGTGGCGGAGTTGGCATCCCAATGGAACCGGCTGACGGAGGAGTTGACCCCGGCGCTGCGCGGGCGGGATGTCCAACGGGACGACAGGGAGACGGAGGGGGCGCAGGGGGCAGTGGACCCGGCCCGGACGACGCCGCTCTTTCAGGAACTGGCCGGGCTGTTGCAGTCCGGTCACTCCAGAAGCGCCGCGAAGCTGATGGCGTTGCGCGCCCTGCTGGGAACGTCTGCCAGGACGGCCCTGGACGACATGGAGGCGCAGGTCGAGGAGTACGAGTTTGACAAGGCGTTGACAGGTCTGGCCGCACTGGCGACCCGTCTCAACATTCCGCTTCAATCCGAGAGAGTGCCGTGATGGAAACCACGAGAGAAACCCTGATGCTGGTCGATGACGAGCGTTTCAATCTCAATGTGCTGAAGGATCTGCTGGAGCCGGATTACGATCTGCTGCTGGCCAGGAACGGGGAACAGGCCCTGCAACGGGTCCTCTCCGTCACTGCGCCTCCCGATCTGATTCTGCTGGACATCATGATGCCCGGCATGGATGGCTATCAGGTGCTGGAGCGGTTGCGGGAAAATCCGGTCACGGAGGGGGTGCCGGTCATCTTCGTCACCGCCATGGGTGAGGTGGGGGACGAAACCAGAGGGCTGGCCCTGGGCGCCGTGGATTACATCACCAAGCCCATCTCCCCGCCGATTGTGCAGGCGCGCATCAAGACGCATCTGGCACTGAAACGCAGCCTGTGGCGACAACGGACCCTCAACGAGGAGTTGATGGAAAAGAACGAGCAGTTGCGGCAGTTGAACGCGGTCCTGCAAAACCAGGCCCTGCTGGACGGTTTGACGGGCATTCCCAACCGGCGCCACTTCGACGCCTGTTTGCAGCAGGAGTGGCAGCGGGCCTCGCGGGATCAAACCGCCCTGTCGCTGATCCTGATGGATATCGATTTCTTCAAGCCCTACAACGATCATTACGGCCACGCCGCGGGGGACGAATGCCTGAAACAGGTGGCCCAGGCCCTGGCCGGCGTCATGACCCGCTCCATCGATCTGGTGGCCCGCTACGGGGGAGAGGAGTTCGTCTGCCTGCTGCCCGGAACCGATGCGGAAGGGGTGTGGGTGGTGGGGAACAAACTGCGCGACCGGGTCCACGCCCTTGGTTTGCCACACGAATTCTCCGGGGTGTCCCGGCAGGTCACCATCAGCCTGGGAGGCATGACCCTGATCCCCTCCCCCGACCTCGCGCCCCCGCACTTGATCCGGTGCGCGGATGAACGGCTGTACCAGGCCAAGGCCCGGGGCCGGAACCGTCTGGTCTGCCATCCGGTGGCGTCCGTGGATGCGACCGGGCAGAGATGGGCCACGGGGTCCGGCCCGTAGTGTGCAATACGCTTGTAATTACAGATATTTGATGTATATATAAATTTATATACCATTTTTTTTGCCAGGCATGCATCATCATGGCTTGACCGGGCTGCCATGGAAGTGGTAGTAATTTGACCAGTTCAATAAGGCCGCGAGCAAAAAAAGGCGACAAAACCTCTGCGGAAACCATGGAGTGGGTTGCATGCTTGAGAACTATTTTCCGATCCTGATCTTTCTGGGAATGGCAGCGGGTATGGCCGTGGCCATGCAGGTACTCTCCTTTGTCCTGGGTCCCCGGAAACCCTATCCGAAAAAAAGCGAGCAGTACGAGTGCGGTTTCGCCCCGTTGACCCCGGTGCGCGTCCCGTTCGATGTCCGTTTCTATCTTCTCGCCATTCTGTTCGTGGTGTTTGATATCGAAGCCGCGTTTCTGTTTCCCTGGGCGGTGGCCTTCAAGCAGATCGGCATGGTCGGCTTTGTGGAGATGATACTTTTCCTGCTGGTGCTCGTGGCGGGATATGCCTATGTCTGGAAAAAAGGGGCGCTGGAATGGGATTGAACGAGAACATCATCCAGGGCGTGGTCCAGGAAGTGGGGGAGCGGGGTTTTCTGCTCACCTCCGCGGATACGCTGGCCAATTGGGCGCGCACCTCTTCCATGTGGCCCATGACCTTTGGTCTGGCCTGCTGCGCGGTGGAGATGATGCAGGCCGGGGCCAGCCGCTATGACCTGGACCGCTTTGGCATCGTCTTCCGCGGCAGCCCCAGACAATCGGATGTCATGATCGTGGCGGGCACGTTGACCAACAAAATGGCGCCGGCCCTGCGCAAGCTCTACGACCAGATGCCCGAACCCCGCTGGGTGGTCTCCATGGGCTCCTGCGCCAATGGAGGGGGCTATTATCACTATGGCTACTCCACGGTGCGGGGCTGCGACCGGATCGTTCCGGTGGATATCTACATCCCCGGCTGCCCCCCGACCGCGGAGGCCTTTCTGTACGGGATGTTGCAGTTGCATAAAAAAATTCATCGCACCCACACCATGTCCTCGGGCTGGGGTGCCAATGGCATTCGCCCTATCGGAACGCGAGCAGGTTAAAGCAATGACCCCGGAGACCTTGGAAAAACTCGCAGCGATCATCGCGGAGCGTTTTGCGGATCTGGCCAGTGAACGGCTTGCGGATGCCCTGATTCTGCACGTCCCGCCGTCCCGTCTCCTGGAGACCATGACCCGTCTGCGGGATGACCCGGATCTGGATTGCAAACAGATGATCGACCTGGCCGGGGTCCACTACCCGGATCGGGAGCCCCCCTTCGAGGTGGTGTATCAACTGCTGTCGGTCTACAAGAATCACCGTTTGCGGGTCAAGACCGGCATCGGCGAAGGGATCCCTCTCCCCTCCGTGACCTCCATCTGGAGTTGCGCGGATTGGTACGAAAGGGAGGCTTACGACCTGTTCGGCATCCTGTTCGCCGGTCATCCCGACCTGCGGCGGCTGTTGAACGAGTACGATTTCGACGGGCATCCCCTGCGCAAGGACTTCCCGGTCGTGGGCCGGTATGAAGTGCGCTACGATGAAACTTCCGAACGTCTGGTCCGGGAACCGGTCTCTCTGGAAAGGGAAGATCGCGAACCTTACCGCAGCGCTCTCTAGGGGCCTCTGATCGTTGGCAATGAAAATGAAAGAGACGGAATTCATCAACTATACGGTCAACTTCGGTCCTCAGCATCCCGCGGCCCACGGGGTCTTGCGCATGCTGCTGGAACTGGACGGCGAAGTGGTGGAACGGGCCGATCCCCATATCGGTTTCCTGCACCGGGGCACGGAAAAACTCCTGGAACATAAAACCTATCTCCAGGGTCTCCCCTATTTCGACCGCCTCGACTACATGTCCATGATCGCCGAGGAGCACTCCTGGGTTCTGGCCGTGGAGCGGCTGATGGGGATCACCGCGCCGGAGCGGGCGCAGTACATCCGGGTGATCTTCTCGGAATTGACCCGCATGCTCAATCACCTGCTCTTTCTGGGCGCCCATGGTCTGGACGTGGGTGCCATGACCATGTTCATCTATACCTTCCGGGAGCGGGAACGGATCATCGACATGTACGAAGCGGTCTCCGGGGCCCGCATCCATGCCGCCTATTTCCGGCCTGGGGGGGTCGCCAGGGACCTGCCCGATGGACTGGCGGAGAAAATCCGCGCGTTCACGGACGAA
>JADGCR010000259.1 GCA_015228895.1 Magnetococcales bacterium | reverse complement strand
GATGCTGTAGCCGATGCTGATGCCAATGTGCGCTGCCTGGCCTTCAAGCACAAACGGTTGATTGATCAAATGAATGATTTTCTCGGCAACGAATTCTGCGCCATTCTGTTGCGAGTTGGGCAGAATAATGGAAAATTCATCACCGCCAATCCTCCCGATCGTGTCCGTTTCACGCAAGATGCTCTCGATGCGCTTGACGCGGCTACAGGTATGCCGTGAGGAGTTGCAACGGGAGCAGTCGGAGAAGGCCCGCGAGCAGGATGAGAAAGTGGCGGCGCGGAAGGCGGACGAGGCTGCGACCGGGAAGAAACGCCGAGGCCGTAAGCCTCAAGTCGGCAACCATGAGGTGAGCGAGGAAGCCAAGGCCAACGTAACGGATCCGGAGAGTCGGATCATGAAGACGCGCAAGGGCTGGGTGCAGGGATACAATGCCCAGGCGGTGGTGACAGAAGATCAGGTGATCGTAGCGGCGGCAGTGACCCAGGATCGCAATGACGTTGAGCAGTTGAAGCCGATGCTGGCCTTGGCGTGGGCAAACATGGCGTTGGTTGAGGAGGATCCGAAACTCGGAGTGGCTTTGGCGGATGCCGGGTACTGGTCGGAGGGAAACGACGGGGTGGCGACAGAAGATTGTGAGTTGTTGATCGCCACGCGCAAGGATTGGAAGCAACGACAGGCGATGCAGGAGCAGGCAGCGCCGCGCGGCAGGATCCCCAAGGGCTTGTCGGCCCGGGCACGGATGGAGCGAAAGTTGTTGACCAAGCGCGGCAAGACGCTCTACAAGAAGCGCGGTCAAACGGTGGAGCCGGTTTTCGGGCAGATGAAGGGGACTCAGGGTGCGGACGAGTTCCGGATGCGCGGGTTGGATCTGTGCAACGGCGAATGGAATTTGCACTCGGCCACACATAATTTAAAGAAATTGCACTCGAAATGCGTCCAAATGGGGAAAAAAGGGACAAAATGGCTGAATTGAGGGCGGAAATTCCGCTTTATTGAGGTTGGAACAGGGCTGACCGGCCCGATGGGCGACCCATGCACCGTTCAGCGGCCCAACCAGACCATTTGACGACAGGCTCCATTGATCCTGGAAAATCGTCCCGGCTCCCCCTGGATCTCTTGGGCGGTCTGGACATGCGTTCCCTCCGGGAGCAGATCCTTGGCACAGTTGGTAAGCAGCAGAGCGGCGGATTCGGGGGTGGTCTCCAGGTGGAACTGGAGACCCATCACCCGTTCGTCGTAAAGAAACGCTTGGTTGCGGCAGGCGTCGCTCGCGGCCAGATGCACCGCGCCCGCTGGCAGATCAAAGGTTTCACCATGCCAGTGGAACACGGTAAGTTCTGTCGGCAACCAATCGGTCATGGGGGTTGTTTGGGCCACGGGCATTTTGCTCACCGGGAACCAGCCGATCTCTTGGCATGGGTTTTTGTAGACCCGCGCTCCCAGGACCTCAGTTGCCCGATCAGGCGTTTTTCCTCGACGAGCCAGGGAAAATCGGACTCGTCATGAATGCTCATGGGGCCACCCATGATCACCAGCAGGTCGATTCCCTCCACCGGGGGCAGCGGGTCATGCTGGAAAAGGCGAGTGACCGAAACCGCATGACCCTGCCTGCGCGCCCAGACGCCAATGTGGGCCAGATCCTCGAAGGGCACATGTTGCAACGCATGGCCTTGCTGGAGAATGGGAGGAGATTCCGGTGATTGCGCCACCGACTCCGGGAGAGTTGCTGGATGGGTTTCGCATGGTGCGCAAGATCCACTCCGGCCCGCAAGGCACCCTCCTGGTGGCGGTGGATACGCAGACGCAAACCAACGTGGTGCTCAAATTCCCGGACCCGTTCGCCGTGGAAGACCCGGACAACCTGGAGCGGTTCCTGCGGGAGGAGTGGACGGGGTTGAAGGTGCGGCATACCAACGTGGTGGAGGTGATCGCCCAGCCTCCTGGCCGCCGGAGCGCCATTTATTTCGTCATGCAGGCGTTGGAAGGCGCCACGCTGGATCAGGTCGTGAAAGGCATGCGGCAAGGCGCGCCGCCCGAATCCGTCGTCGATTGGTTGCGGCAGGCCGCGCGTGGCATGCTGGCCCTGCACCGCAAGGGCATCATCCATCGGGACATCAAGCCGGAGAATCTGTTTTTGACCCGTTCCAGGCAGGTGATCCTGCTGGATCTGGGAACGGTTCGGGTGGCCGGTCTGGAACCTCTGGCACCGGACGCCGTGGGTCGTCGGGTGGTGGGGGGAACGCCCGGTTTCATGGCACCGGAGTTGTACCAGGGGGAACGGGGCGACGAAGGCAGAGACCTGTTCGCTTTGGGCGTGACCGGATATCACCTGCTGACCGGTTGTTTGCCATTTGGCCAGCCCGAATCCAATGTGATGCCGGATTTTTCCGCATGGCAACCGATCCTGACATCGCGCCCGGACGCCCCGCCGGTCCTGGCGGCCCTCCTCGAACGCTGCCTCTCCCCAGACCCGCAAAAGCGTCCTGGAGACATGGGGGAATTTCTCTCCTGGCTGGAGCGCCCGGCCTTGTTGGAGGGTGTGAAGTTTGTGCCTTTGCTGCAACGCGATCCATTGCGGTTTTATCAGGCGGGGTTTTGGCTGTTTTTGTCAACCAGTTTGATTCTGGTGCTGCTCTTGTTGTTCCGTTGTTTAAATAACATTTATTATTAATTTTCTTGAAGGAAGCAAAAAATCGCTCTATGGTGTCCGCATCTTTCATTCCAACGCAGGGAACACCACCATGGATCAGCCTTTTTTTCTGACTTTGCAACAAGTTGACACGATCAATGGCAGCCTGGACAAGGCCATGGCCGTCGCCCAGATGGTGGCGGAATGCGGCGGTGAACGCCATTCGGTGCCAACCAATCCATCTCCACCCTCTTTATTCATGGTGATGCAGGTGATCGTGGATGAGTTGGAAAAAATCGAGGAGGTGATGAAAGAACGGGGGCGCGGAAAGGAGCCGCATCCCCCTGTCGAATAGGGTGTCCCGGCATCACGCCATGACTTTGCTGCGCAATTCCGCCAGGAGCGTTTCCTTGCCGGCTTGGTCCATCCTGTCCAGATGCAGCAGAATTGCGGCGAGAGTGTCGTCTTCCGCATAGAAAAACGGCACCGGGCATCCGACGACGCCCGCGATCTTCTTCAGAGTTTGGTAATCGGGGACGTGTTTGTCCCGTTCATACTGGTTCATCCTGGCGCTGGCCACGGAGGGATCCATCCCGGCCGCCACACCGAGTTCGGTCTGGGAGATTTTGACCATGGTTCTGGCTTCCAGAAGTCTTTGCGCGATTGGTGTCCTGGCCATCCCATTGCAGTGTCCATAGAGGGTACATGGACTGCAAAGTGTCCGCACTTTTGCGTTGCAAAGATACTAAGGACATCTTAGTATGGCTCTACCCATGGCCCTAAAAAGTTGGATGGTATGCGTTCAGGAAATGAAAACAGGGTACATCATATTATCAAAAAAATGGGTGACATGGCATTGAAGAATGCCGTATCCTTGCATGGGGTTCTATGAAATAAATGAAAAATATTATGTGTTTATATTCAAAAG
>JADGCR010000258.1 GCA_015228895.1 Magnetococcales bacterium | reverse complement strand
TGACCGGGAGTTCTTCTCCCTTCCAGGAGCGAAACGAAGGCCGGTAAAGATCGCGGTAGGCTGTCGGTGGCTGGAGATGCGTTAGCCAGGCGGGGGGCGGTTCCGGGGTGGCTGGTGCGGCGGGTTTGGCGGACGTGGTGCGGGTGGTGGTCATGGGCTTTCGTCAAAATACCTCGTGCGCTGACGGGCGGGGGATCCGCTTCTTGAGGGATTTGCCCCATACCCGTCATCCTCTCTCCCGGTCCTCTTCGGATACACTGCTCCTGGCCACGAAGGGAGATCGGCCTTCAAATCCCCCCATCCCGCGTGCGTGCGTCCAGTGCCCGCAAGATGCCCCACCCACACGCATGGTCAAGACAACACCTGATCTGTCCTCTTCCCCTCAACCCGGACCAACGCCCTTGCCCACCTTCCCACTCAGGAACAGACCCATTTCCCGATCCGTTTTCAGGATATGGTTGGTCAGCCAGGTCTTCAGAAACTCCAGCACGTCCTGTGTCAGATCAACCCCCTCATGGGTGAACTTTCTTTGCAGTTCACCCGCCTGATTGATCAACTCCGCGTGCTCCCCCTTGTGGGCCAGGAACCCCTTGAAACGATACGTTTGCATCAAACGTTCCTCATGCCGGAAATGCCATGAGGTATAACTTATCAGCTCATGAAGCACCTTGCCGATAATGGAACGGCTGTTCTTTTCCTGAATGGCCGTGATGAGCGTATTGAGCATCACCACCAATTTTTTATGATCGTCGTCCACCTCCTGAAAGCCGACGCTCAACGACTCACTCCATTGCAATGTGTCCATTCAGCCACCTTTTAGCATTCAGGTTAACATAAAATTCACGCAAGCCGTTCGTGTCCATTGACAATGCCCTTGAATCCCACGACCGCCACATCATCACGCCGCAGTTCCCCGCCCTGATAATCCACCAGAGCCTGTTGAATGCGCATCCCATGCTCTCCCATGGGAAACGGTCGCAGCTCTTCCAGCAGTTGCATGAAACGCTTCTTGCCAAAACCACGCCGCTTTTCGCCACCCACCTGATCGATCAACCCATCCGAAGTCATATAGTATCGCCATGCCCCGCGCAGTTCAACCGTATTGCTGGCAAAATGGAGATCCCTGGGCAGACCCCGATAACCAATCCCGGACTTCTCCCCCTTGACCTCCACACTCCCCTCCTCCTTGACCACAAACAACGAAAAACGCGCCCCGGAGAAGGTCAGGGTTTGCTGCTCCGGATCCAGATAACAGATCCCCAGTTCCAGGCCGTCATTGGACGCCCCCTCCTCCCGGTCCTGTCCCAAGGCCGCCTGCAACAACTGATGCATGCGTTGCAACAAGATCGTGGTCTCCCCCGGCGGGGTCTCCAGCAGGGCCTGATCCAGGGCGCCGTTGGCGATCAGGGTGATGAAGGCGCCAGGAACCCCATGTCCGGTGCAATCTCCCAGCAGCAGCAACACACCCATGAACCAGGGACGATACCAGTACATGTCCCCGCCCACCACATCCCGCGGTTCCCAAAGCGCGAACTGCTCCGGCAGCACCGACGCCAACTCCCCGGGCGCCGCCAGAATGGAACGCTGAATCCGACTGGCGTATTGAATGCTGCTGGAAATCAGTTGCACAGCATCCCGCAGTTGCGCCTCGGCCAGTTTGCGCGGGGTGATGTCCTCCTTGTTGGCCAGATAATGGATGAGTCTGCCGTTCCGATCCAGAATCGGCGAAATGGTGGTGGCCTCCCAGTAAAGCGCGCCGCTCTTTCTGCGATTGAGAAATTCCCCCTCCCAGGTCTCGCCACGCCCCAACGTGGCCCACAACTCCCGATAGACGGCGACCTCCGTTTTGCCGGATTGCAGAATCCGGGGGTTGCGACCCATCACCTCCTCGGCGCTGTAGCCGCTGACCTCGGTGAAGGTGGGATTGACATACTCAATCCGCGCCATGGGATCCACGATGACGATGGAAACGGGACTCTGTTCCACCGCGCTGCTGAGGGTGCGAATCTTCTGTTCGGTCTGAATCCGTTCGGTGATGTCGCGAAACACCACCACGGAACCGATCAGAGCGCCCTGCTTCCAGATGGGCTGACTGGTGTATTCCACCGTGAAGCAACTGCCGTCGCGACGCCAGAACGGTTCATCGGTCCTCTGCACCAGGAGTTCCTGACCAATGGCCTGTCGCAAGGCGCAGGCGTCGTGCAGACAGCTCGCCCCGTCCACATCCTGATGGTTGAGCAGCAGACAGATCTTCCGCCCGATCATGGCATCCGCCGCATAACCCAACATGGCGGCCCCGGCTGGATTGATGAAATTGAAATGGCCTTCCAGATCCACCCCGAAGATCCCCTCACCCACCGATTCCAACAACAGGCGACTGCGTTCTTCCGCCAGTTCCAACGCCAGTTCCGCCTGTTTCCGCTCGGAGATCTCCCGCCCCAGCCGGCGATTCCAGAAGGCGATGACGGTGATGATCAGCGTGAGCAGCAACCCCACCGGCACCACCCACAGCAGGATACTCTTCAGATCGCTGCCAAGCTGCACCTGCACCACCATCCAGGTGTTGCGAATGGCGGTCCGTTCACGGACGCTGATCTGCTCCAGGGCTTTTTGCAGGATGGATTTCAGCTCCGGCCAATCCTCGCGCACCCCGAAGGAAAACGCCATTTGATAGGGAGTGGGGGCGACAATCTGCAAGCGCTCCAGTTTGTGCTGGTTCATCTCGTAGGTGGCAGCCGCGGAGTTCTCCACAACGGCGTCGATCCGACGCGCGTCCAACGCCTCCAGGGCCGCGGAGACGTTCTCCACGGGCACCAGCTGCAGGCGGGGGTGATTCCTGGCCAGCAGGCTGGCGATGGGATGGCCCCGCACCACACCGACCATTTGACCCTCCAGATCCTCCAGGCCACTGACCAACGGACCATCCCGGTGGGTGACCACCACCACCGGGAAGGTGATGTAGGGATCGGTGCGATGCAAGAAATCCACCCGATCATCCAGGTTGGTGACCGCCGGCAGCAGATCGATGCCACCCTCCCGGGCGGCATCCAGCCCCTGGGACCAGGAACGCTCCGGATCCGGTTCCAGGGTCAAGCCGGTCATGCGGGCAATCAGGGCGATGAAATCCGCGCTCATGCCGGAATATTTGCCCCCCTGGACAAACTCGACCGGGGGATAATCGTGCTCCACCCCCAAACGGACCTTCGGGTGTTGGCGCAACCAGCTCTTCTCCGCCCCGGTCAGACGCAACCGGTCCAGCCGGTCCGCGGCTTCCAAAGGAGGGGCGCCCCCATCCGCGGAGCTTTTGATCTGAGGCCATTTGTCCTGCAAACGCTTCATCTCCTCCGGGGTGATCCGGCTCATGGCCTTCTGCAGCAAATCCCGCAACATGACCCTGGAGCCGGGCAGGGCGAGGCCCATCGGACTGCCCGGATAGGCCGTGGTGAACACCACCTGGTGGGTGTCATCCGACGGTTGCAACGGATTGAGCACGACATCCAACTCACCCTTTTGCATCCGCTGGACACTCTCATCCCCGGAAAAACCCGCGACGTATTGAATCGGC
>JADGCR010000257.1 GCA_015228895.1 Magnetococcales bacterium | reverse complement strand
GGGGAGAACATGGACTCCCGGTAGAAATCCACATGACCGGAGGTGCGCCACAGATTCAGATTGGCCATGTGCGGGGTGAAAAGAAATTCGTAGCCCGCGGCCTGGTGGGTCTCCCTCCAATAGTTTTCGATGGTCTGCCGGACCCGCGCGCCCATGGGATGCCAGAGCACCAGTCCCCCGCCCGCTTCATCTTGAATCGAAAACAGATCCATCTCCCGGCCCAGCTTGCGGTGATCCCGCCTGGCCGCCTCCTCCAGCAGGGTGAGATAGGCGGTCAGCCCCTTTTTGTCCGGGAAGGCGGTGCCGTAGATGCGCTGGAGCATTTTGTTGCCGGAGTCGCCCCGCCAGTAGGCCCCGGCCACGCGGGTCAGCTTGAACACCTTCAGACGGCCCGTGCCGGGGGCGTGGGGTCCACGACAGAGATCCACGAACCCCCCCTGGCCATACAGGGAGAGCTCCTGGTCGGCGGGGATCTCCTGAATGATTTCCACCTTGTACGCCTCTCCCATGGCGCGGAAGCGCTCGATGGCCGCATCCCGTCCCATCACCTGACGCACGATGGGGAGATCCTCCGCCACCAGCTTTTCCATGCGGGCCTCGATGGCGGTGAGATCCTCCGGGGTGAAGGGACGCTCGTAATCGAAGTCGTAATAGAATCCGTCCGCCACCGCCGGTCCGATGGTCACCTGGGCCGTGGGGTAGAGTTCCTTGACCGCCTGGGCCATGAGATGGCTGGTGGAGTGGCGCAGGATTTCCAAACCCTCCGGGGTGGACGGGGTGATGATCTCGATCGGGGTATCCCCTTCGATCAGGGTATCCAGGTCCACCAGACGCCCGCCGATTTTGCCAGCCAACGCCGCGCGGGCCAGGCCGGCACCGATGGACGCGGCCACCTGCGCGACCGTGACCGGGGTGGGGAACTCTTTGATGGAGCCGTCAGGCAAGGTCAAACGGGGCATGATGGTCAGGATCCTGTCTCTTGGGCAGCGTGTTGAATGACATGGCAGAGTTCATCCACCAGGGTGTTGATGGTTTCCAATGCATCCCCCTCCGCCATGACGCGAATTTTGGGTTCGGTCCCGGAGGGCCTGACCAGCAGCCGTCCGGTGCCGGACAGGGCCTGGCGGGCGCGGGTGATGGCGGCCTGCACCGTCTCGTGGCTCAAGGGGGTGCTGCCCCTGGGAATGGGGACGTTCTTCAACACCTGGGGCACGTTCTGAAACGCGGCGGAGAGTTCCGACAGGGGCTGCTGACGGGAGGCCATGCGCTCCAGCACCTTGAGGGCGGAGACGATGCCGTCCCCGGTGGTGTTGTAATCCAGAAAGAGCATGTGGCCGGATTGCTCCCCTCCCAGGTTGTACCCTTCCGCCAGCATGGCCTCCAGGACATAACGGTCCCCCACGTTGGCGCGGATCAGTTTCAGCCCCTGGCGGGCCAGAAACCGCTCCAGACCCAGATTGGACATCACCGTGGCCACCACCCCGTTGTTTTTCAGGGTGTTCTGTTCCAGCATCATCAGGGCGCACAGGGCCAGCAGGTGGTCGCCGTCCAGGAGGGTCCCCTTTTCGTCGCACACCAGCAGGCGGTCCGCGTCCCCATCCAGGGCGAAACCCATGTCCGCGCCGGTTTCCAGCACCCTGGCGCGCATGCGCTCCGGGTGGAGGGAACCACAACCGTCGTTGATGTTGAGTCCGTCCGGGTTCACGCCCAGGGTGATGACCTCTTCCGCCCCCAACTCCCACAACACCTCCGGGGCGATGCGGTAGGCCGCGCCGTGGGCGCAGTCCACCACGATCTTCATGCCCGCCAGACGGAGATCCCGCGGGAAGGTGTTCTTGCAGAATTCGATATAGCGTCCCCGCGAGTCCTCGATGCGCTGCGCCCGACCCACATGGGCCGGGGCGGGGGGGGTGGCCAGCAGGTCGTCCCGGAAGAAGGCCGCCTCGATGGCCTGTTCCAGCTCGTCGGGGAGCTTCATGCCGTTGGAGCCGAAGAACTTGATGCCGTTGTCGTGGAACGGATTGTGGGAGGCGGAGATCACCACGCCGATTTCCGCCCGCAACGCCCGGGTCAGATAGGCCACCGCCGGGGTGGGGATGGTCCCCACATGCAGACAGTGGATGCCCACGGAGTTGAAACCGGCGCGCAGGGCCGACTCGAACAGATAGCCGGAAAGCCGGGTGTCCTTGCCGATCACCACGGTGCTGCGGTGCTCCGTGCGGCGCAACACCTGACCCGCGGCCTGCCCCAGACGCAGGGCGGTCTCCGCGGTCATCGGGTGGACATTGGCCAGACCGCGCACACCGTCGGTGCCAAAGAGTCGCGGGTGTTGAGGAGCAGGGGCGTTCATGACGCTACGCGGCGGCCTCCAGCGGGGGGTGGGTCAGGCCACGCAGGGCCGCCATGGTCTGTTTCGCTCCGGCCACGTCATGCACCCGCAAGATGTCCGCGCTGGCCAGGGCACCCAGCAGGTGACTGCCCACATCCCGTTGCCGTGGCTCGCCGGCGCCCGTCAAAACCCCCACCACCCGCTTGCGGGAGAGGCCCATCAACAGGGGCGCCCCCAGGCCGCGGAACACCCGCCCCCGCTGCAACAAGGAGAGGTTGTGGGCCGTGGTCTTGCCGAAACCGATGCCCGGATCCACCAGCAGGCGGTTGGCGTCCATCCCCCGGGTCACGCAAAAGGCGAGGCGTTCCGCCAGGAATCCGTACACGTCGCTCACCACGTTTTCGTAGGCGGGGGCCTGTTGCATGGTGGCCGGGGTGTTCTGCATGTGCATGAGCGCCAGAGGGATCTTTCGGGCCGCCAGCATGCGGGCGGTTTGCCCGCCTTCAGGGCCGGAGAGGGCGGTCACGTCGTTCACCAACGCCGCGCCCGCCTCCAGGGCGGCCACCATGACCGCCGGCTTGGAGGTATCCACCGAGACCGGCACCGATACCTGTCGCGCCAACTCCCGGATCACCGGCAGGACCCGTTGGCACTCCTCCTCCACCGCAACGGCCCGGGCGCCGGGACGGGTGGACTCGCCCCCCACGTCCAGAAGATCGGCTCCCGCCGCGACCATGGCCACGCCTTGCGCGATGGCGCGTTCCCGGTGGGCCGCCAGCCCGTCCCCGGAAAAGGAGTCGGGGGTGACATTGACGATCCCCATGATCAGCGGACGGGAAAAATCGAGTCGCCAGGAACGCGCCTCTCCCCAGCTCCAGACCGGAGGGGGGCGCAGATGGGTCCGCAGGGTGGTCGTCAGTTGTTCCGCCACGCTCTCCATGCCGCTCTGGGCGACCCTTTCGGCCCAGGCCAGCAGACGAGCAGTGGTCAGGCGCCCCACCGCGTGGTGCCGGGAGGCGGTGGCGAGGAGCGTCATGCCATGGGGCAGCGGCAGGTTCCATTCCGGGTTCCAGCCCGTCACCCGCACCGCCCACGGGGCGTCCGGCTCCTGGGGGTGATAGGGGCCATCCGGCTGTTCCGGCATGCGGTCATGCCACAGGCAGCCGGTCAAAGGTTCCAGGAGGACCAGGGTGTTCATGGTTTGTCGGCGGTGGTATCGGCGGTGGTGTCGTCGGTTCCGTCGGCGTGTGA
>JADGCR010000256.1 GCA_015228895.1 Magnetococcales bacterium | reverse complement strand
CTGACGCTCGGTGATCAGACCCCGCTCCAGCGCCTTGGCCTTGACCCGTTCCGCGTCGATGCCGGCTCCGTCGTCGGAGAGGGCGATGTTGACCAGCCCGTTTTCGTGGTAGGCGGCCAACTCCACCTGACCCGCTTCCGGCTTGTGGTTGGCCAGACGGTCCTGGGGCATTTCGATGGCGTGGTCCGCGACGTTGCGGATCATGTGGGTCAGGGGATCGGAGAGATGCTCGATCACCGACTTGTCCAGGTCCACGTCGCCACCCCGGAGCTCCAGATCGATCTTTTTGCCCAGCTTGTGGGCCAGATCCCGCACGATGCGGGGAAACTTGTTGAACACCACCGAGACCGGCTGCATGCGGGCCTGCATCACCCGCTCCTGGATCCGGCTGGTGATGGAGTCCAGGTTCTGCACCAGGGGACCGAAGTGGGGGAACTTGGCCTGCACCTCCACGGCGGCGCGGGAGAGCTGATTGCGCGCCAGCACCAGTTCCCCGGCGTTGTTGATGAGTTCGTCCAGCAGGGAGACGCTGACCCGCAGCGTCTCCTCCACGGTGGGGTTGGAACTTTTGCCCGTGGAGGAATCGACCCGCGAGGTGACGGTCCGTTTGGGTACGGGGGTCTGCTTGGGTTTTTTCAGACGGGGAACGTAATGGCCATCCCCCGCGGGTCCGGGTTCGTCGTCCTCGTCGGCTTCGGCGGTCTTGAGGGCCGAACGGGCCGGAGACGCCGGGGCGTGGGGGGCGGGTTTCGACGCGGCGACCGGCTGGGGCATGGTCGAAGGCAGCGCCAGCTTTTGCAGATGGGCGGCGTCGATCTGGAGCAGGGAGAGGAGCAGATCCTCCTCCAGCACCGTGGACAGGAGGGCATGGATCCTGTCGGGGTTCAGATCTTCCAGCTCCTTGTTGGACTGAAAGGGGGGGTTGGTGGCGACGACGCTGCCCACGGACTCCATCAGCGCCTTGACGGTATTGTAATGGGTGACCTTCTCCTCCTTGTCGCCGTTGAGGCCGATGGTGACCGAGAAGATGCGTCGTCCATGGGTCATGGCCTCGCTGATGGCTTCCGGGTGATTTTGCAGGTCGAACGGGTCGTCTCCGGGTTGTGGAGCGGGGGCCGCCGCGGGCGCGCTTTTGGCGGGCGAGGCCGTGGCGGTCAACACCACCCCTTTGGGGGCGGCGTCGCCGGCGGGTTTCCCCTCCGCCGCGGGGGGGGGCTTCGGAGCCTCCCTGGGGGCGGCGCCGCTGCCTTCCAGGATGGCCTGGATGGTGGCGATCTGCTCGCTGGCGTCCACGGATTCGCTGCCGGTGACATCGTGGATCATGGTTTGCAGCTTGTCGAGTCCGGACAGCAGGCTGTCGGTGACAGCCGGAGTGGCCGACATGGACTTGTCCCGGACCTTGCCCAGGAGGTTCTCCATGGTGTGGCTCAGTTTGGTGATGCTGGACAGCCCGAAGAATCCGGCGGAACCCTTGATCGAGTGCACCCCGCGGAACAGGCGGTTGATGATCTCCGCGTCCGTGTTGTCTCCCTGCTCCTCCAATGTCAGGAGGTCGGGCTCGATGGTCTCCAGATGTTCGGTGGCTTCCTGCACGAACATGCCTAACAGTTCATCATCTTCCTCTGACATGACGACAATTTCCCCTGATTTTGCGACTACTTTGTTACGAATTGTTACGGTGTGTGACGGCTCCCACCCGAAATGATAGTGTATCCGCATTCCGCTTGATAAATCAAGATGAACTGGGACCTATTTCCTGAGTGGACACGGATTTCCCGGCCCTGGCGGCACGAAAATTTCAGGGGTCGAAAATTTTTATATCATTTCCGGAATCTTTCGGCTACATTCAATCCGGTTTGGATGCATTTTTCTCTCGCAAAGTATGTTACAAATGGGTTAACATCCCATGCGATCCTGCTCTTGTCGGGAGATCTCCGCCATTGGCGCGGCAGGTGCCCGGGGCAGATACGCGGGATTCGTATCCCATGGTGACCTCTTTAAGAACTCTATTTTAAAGCACAGACCATCCGGTCGAAAACAGGGAGAGTTGATATTATGAACAAATCAGTGGTTTCGGAAATCATGCATGAGCCAGCGGTGGACAACAACGACACCCATCTCTGGATGGCGGTCATGGATCGGGCGGTACGGGATCTGGTGGCCCTGGAGCGCTATCGTCAGGACCCGGCGGTCATGGAGGACCCGGTCTTCCGTTATGATTATCGTACCCTCAGAAAATGGTTTCATTCCTCCTCGATGGAACCTGGTTCATTCAATTGGATCTGTTCCCTGGTGAATATCGACCCCAAGTGGGCCTTGAACCGGCTTGAGGAACGGTTGAAGGTGTGTCTCGGTCCCTCGCTGATGAAGAAAAACGCCTCCCAGATGGCGGCGTCGGTGTCGGACGAGGATGACCTCGATGAACTGGGCTCCGACATCGCGGCCGCCGCCTGAGCGGGGTTGGTCCCAGGGCGGGTTGCGGCAAAAAAACCGGGCAGGGTGCCCGGTTTTTTTTTCATATCGAAACAGGGAGATCGTCGATGCCTCTCAAAGCAGTTCCACCGGAATCCTGGATCAAAGGGGCCGCGTTTCTTGGCGCGCGGCATGCCATTCTGGGGGGCGCCATGTCCTGGCTCTCCGAACGCCATCTGGTGGCCGCCATCTCCAGCGCCGGGGGATTCGGCGTCCTGGCCACCGGCAGCATGCCGGTCCATCTGGCGCGGGAGGAGATCCGGGGAACCCGTCTGTTGACCGATAAACCGTTTGGCGTCAATCTCATCACCATGAACCCGGAACTGCCGGATTTCGTGGAGATGGTCATCGCCGAGGGGATCACCCACTGCGTGCTGGCGGGTGGCATTCCCCAGCGGGAGACCATCGACACCCTGAAGGGGGCCGGGATCAAGGTGATCCTGTTCGCTCCCTCTTTGGCTCTGGCGCGCCGGTTGGTCCAGCGGGGCGCGGACGCCCTGATCATCGAGGGTCACGAGGCGGGGGGACATGTGGGTCCGGTGGCCACCAGCGTGCTGGTGCAGGAGATTCTGCCACATGTCAAGGAGGTGCCGGTCTTCGTGGCGGGAGGCATCGCCAACGGGGAGATGACCGCGGGCATGGTGGCCCTGGGGGCGTCCGGGGTGCAGGTGGGCACCCGATTCGTCTGCGCCACGGAGTGCATCGCCCACGAGAATTTCAAGCAGTGCTTCATCCGCGCCCAGTCCAGGGACGCGGTGGTCACGGTGCAGTTCGACGCCGCCCTGCCGGTGATTCCGGTGCGGGCTTTGGTCAACAAGGGGACCGAACGGTTCAACCGTCTGCAACTCGACCTGCTCGCCGAGGTCCGGGAGGGCCGCAAGGCGCGGGCGGACGCCCAACTGGAGCTGGAACGATTCTGGGCCGGCGCCCTCAAGCGGGCCGCCATCGACGGGGATGTGGAGTACGGCTCGGTGATGGCCGGGCAGAGCGTCGGCATGGTGCGCTCCATTCAGCCGGCCCAGACCATCATCGAGGAGCTGGTGGAACGGATTCCCATCTGACCCCTCCTTGTTTTTCGTCTGTACCGATCCGCCGGAACACTTTTGCT
>JADGCR010000255.1 GCA_015228895.1 Magnetococcales bacterium | reverse complement strand
ATCCCGCCTCCGGCAGTCCCGCTTCCCGTCGCGACGGTCTGGGGCCGAGGGGTCGATTGCAATCGTTGGGTTGCTGGCTGTGGGGCAACAGGGCCAGGGTTTCGCTGAAATCGTTCGCCATGCCGGGGGGGGAGGCGATGGCGTCGCTGATCTTGTAGTCGGCCACGCGGGCGTGGCCCATGGTGCCGGGAAAACTGAAATTGACCAGGATCGGTGCGGGACGATGGGAGAGCATGCGGATGCGGTGGTGTTGTGTGTTCCCCGAAAGATCCAGCAGGATGTCGATGCCATCCTGGGCGATCCACGCCGCGCTGTCGTCGTCCGGGAGTTTGCCCACATCCCGGAACACATCGCAGGCCCCCATGATCCGTTGCCGCCCCTCATCCCTGGTATCCGGTCCATAGGCGTAGCCGTAAACCTCGAAGCCCGCCCTGTCGTGCATTTCGATGACCGCGGCCAACAACTGGGTGACCGGATGGTTGCGGAAATCCGCCGACACGTAACCAATCCGCAGCCGCTCCCGCCGGGGGTGGTGCCACGGGTCCACCAAAGGGGGGAGGTGCGCCAGTGGACCGAGGAGTTCCTGCACATGCAACGCGCAGGCCGAACGCAGCAGCTGCCCATCGTCATACGGAAACGAAAGCAAGGCGAAAACCGGCACGGAGACCCCGTTGGCCAACGCCGCGCGCACCCTCTCCGCGTCCCTGGACAACGTCTGCCACTGGCATTGGCTCTGCAGGCAATGATACAGCGACGCCAGGGCGTTCCCCAGGTTTGGGTCCAGGGTCGAGGCCCGACGAAAGCTGTCGGTGGCCTCCTCCAGTCGCCACTGCTCGCTCAACGCATTGCCCAGATTGTTGTGAACGGCGGCGTCATCCGGTTTGAGAGCCAACGCCCGACGATAACAGTCCTCCGCTTCCGGCATGCGGAATTGTTCGTACAGGGTGTTGCCCAGATTGATCAGGGACTCGACATGCTCCGGTGCCAGCTCCAAGGCCCGACGATAGCTGGCCGCGGCCTCCTCCAGTTTCCACTGGTCCGCCAGGACGACGCCAAGATTGTGGTGGACGGGGGCAAGATCGGCCTGGATGGCCAGCGCCCTTCTGTAACAGGTTTCGGCCTCAACCGATTTTCCCTGATCCCGGAGAGCGTTGCCCAGATTGTTGCACGCATCGACAAAATCGGGCCGGATGGAGAGCGCCCTCTGATAACAGGTCACGGCCTCATCCAAGGCGTTGCGGTCCTTCAAGACCGTGCCGAGACTGTGATAAACCTCCGCGGCATCCGGTTTGAGGGCCAACACCCGGCGATAGAAACTTTCCGCATCGTCCAGGCGGCCCAGCTTCTGCATGATAACACCTAAGTGCTTACAAGGCACGACAAAATCCGGCGCGAGCGCCAACGCCCGGTTCAGGCTCGTCGCGGCCTCGGCGAGTTGGCCCAGTTCATGCAACGCGATACCGAGGTTGCTGTGGGTTTCGGCATCGTTTGGCAAGAGTTCGACCGCTTTTTTCAGATATTCCAATGATCCGGCAAACTGCTTCCGGCTCATGACCGCCAGGCCCAACGCTTTCCAGCCAAATCCATGCATGGGGAAACGCTCGGTCATGCCGCGGGCGAGCCGCTCACACTCCGGATGATTCCCGGAGGAGAACAGGGTGATCAACGACCTCATTTCATCGAGGTCCGGCTCCCCGGCTGGCGTGCTGGCAGGATTCAAACGATCACTCCTGGATGGCGAGGGCCTCATGCACCATTTCCAGAGCCTGGTTGCGGGTAAAGGGTTTGACCAGCAGGCGATTGGCCCCGAAATCCTGAGCCATGCGCAGATTGAAGGCGGCGTCCAGTCCCCGCCCCCCGCCGGACATGGCCACGATGCGGGTTTTGGCGCTCAACTCCTTCAATTCCATGATGAGTTCCACCCCATCCTTTTCCGGCATCAGAATGTCGGTCATCACCAGATCGGGGGGATTCTTGCGAAACTGGCGCAGTCCCAGACGACCATCCGCCGCGTCCTCCACCTCGAAACCTTCCTCTTCCAGAATCTCCCGCAGCAGGACGCGAATGCTCATGTCGTCATCAATCACCAGGATGCGTGCCATGTCAATTTTCCAATGGTTGAGATTGAGAGAGGCGGTAGGCGCGATGCGACGACTCCTGGACCTCCCGGATCATCGTCTCTTTCAGCGTGACCAGCATCTCCATGGACACCCCCAGCTCCGTGGCGATGCCCTTGATCCGCTCCCCCCCCTGAAAATGACGCTCCGCCAGCAGTACTTTCAAGAAATCTGCCAAAATGACCGACTTGAGTTCCGGGTCCGCCACCTTGATGGCGCCACTGGCCTGCGTCCAGGAAAGCCCCCTGGCCAGGGACTCCCGCAGCGCCGTCATGGCCGCGACATGGATGCGGTCCTGCTCGGCGCTGAACTCAGGGTCCGCCACCTGAAAACGCATATGATAATCTTCGTCCGATGTCGGATTCGTCATCTCTTCCGCCTCTCTCCCTCTGGGTTGCGTCAGGAACTCTTTTTCCGGTTCTGCCACCGGTCCAGGACCAGCACCGTGGGACTGGCCACGAAGATCGACGACCAGGTGCCCACCACCACACCCAAAAGCAGCGCCACCGCGAAGTCGTGGATCACCTCGCCACCGTAAAAATAGAGCGCGACCAAGACCAGCACCACGGTCAGGGAGGTGATGATGGTCCGGGACAGGGTGCGGTTGACCGCCTCGTTGATGATCGCCTCCAGCGGGTAGTTACGCATCCGCTTGATCTCATCCCGGATCCGGTCGAAAACCACGATGGTGTCGTTGATGGAGTAGCCGATGACGGTGAGCAAGGCCGCCACCACCACCAGGGAGAACTCCTTTTGGGTGAAGGCGAAAAAACCCAGGATGATGAAAACATCGTGTATCAGGGACAAAACCGCGCCCAGCGCGAAACGGAACTCGAAACGAAACCCCACATACACCAGAATGGCCAGCCAGGAATAGACCACCGCCCAGATGCCATTGACCGTCAACTCCCGCCCCACCTGGGGTCCCACGTATTCGACCCGGCGCAACTCCACTTTCTGGTCCTTGCCCACCAGGGGATGGATGACCTCCATGATCTTCTGCGCCATCCTGGAGGATTCACCCTCCTTGCCCTGCTGCTCCTGATGGATACGGATCAGGATCTCCTCCGCGGAACCGAACTCCTGGATCACCGCGGCTCCCAGACCGATCTCCCCCAGGGCGGTGCGCACGGAGGAGATGGGGGCCGGACCGGGAAAGCGCAACTGCATCACCGCGCCCCCGGCGAAATCCAGGCCGAAATTCAATCCATGCGTTCCCAGAAAGAAGATGCTCAGGAAAAACGTCACCCCGGAAATGAGAAACGCCCACTTCTTGTGGCCGACGAAATCGATGTTGAGATGCGAGCTGATCAGTTCCATGAATATCCATCCGTTACTAAAGTGCCGTGGGTTCGTCAGATGCTCAGTTTTTGTATCCGCCGATTGCGCAGCAGATAATAGAGCATCATGCGGGTGAGGGTGATCGACGTGAACAGGGAGGCCACCAAACCAATGGCGAGGGTCA
>JADGCR010000254.1 GCA_015228895.1 Magnetococcales bacterium | reverse complement strand
GGGTGGTCTGGAGCGGTTTGGGATGCCGGTGCGGCGGGGATTGTCCATTCTGGCCTTCTGTCTGGTCTCGCTGCCCAGACTCAACCAGGAGGTGGAACGGGTGCGGACCGGGATGGGGTTGCGTGTGCGGTTTGATCCCGCCTTGTCGGGACGGTTGGAGCCGTTGGCGTTCGCCGGGGAGGCGTTGCTGTTGCGTCTGTTGCTGGATGTGCGGCGCAGGGAGGAGGGACTGCGCGCCAGAGGTTTCGTCGCGGGACTCCCGCAGGTGCGCCCCCCCCCTTTCCGGAGTGACTGGCGGGATGGATTGGTGCTGTTTCCTCCCACCCTGTTGTGGTTCTCCTGGGTGCTCTAATCGATGGAAAACAGGCGGGAAAAGTTGGCGATTTCGAAGACCTTGGCGACCTGGGGGTTGCAGTTGATCATTTTGATGAGGTCCGTTCCCCCAGGGCCGTTGTGTTCGTTGAGCAACAGCAGCATGCCAAGGGCCGCGCTGTCCATGTAGGTGACCCGTCGAAAATCCAATACATACCGGCTGCCGGGTGGCTGTTCCTTGTAGGTTTCCCGGAAGTCCCGGTGCTCGCTGAAAACGAATCGGCTGTCCAGGGTGATGGTCACGACATCTTCATTTTTCAGCACAGATATGGTCATGTCATCTTTCGCTTGATTGAATTAAAGAGAGAACCCCGGGGGATTGCTCCCCCAGGTTCTTTGGGTCAGGCTGCCTTCGCGTTGACCTTTCCGGCCTCCTGCAACAGAGAGAGTTCCGTGGAGGAGAACACCTTGTCCGTATCCAGCAGGATGACGAAATGGTCGTTTTGTTTACCCATACCACGGATGAAGTCGGTACGCAAACCTGTACCGATTTTGGGGGGGGCTTCGATTTGACCCGGATCAAGTTCCACCACCTCCTTGACCGAGTCCGCCATGGCGCCGATGACGGTGGTGCCGTCATCCTGGGCCACATCGATGATGATGATGCAGGTATTGACGGTCTTCTCGCTTTTGGACATGCCGAACTTCAAGCGCATGTCCACCACCGGCACCACGCTCCCCCGCAGATTGATCACCCCGCACATGAAATCCGGGGTTCTCGGGATCTTGGTGACCGAGGTGAACTCCAGAACCTCCTTGATTCTGGAGATGTCGATTGCGAACACCTCCTTGTCCAGATGAAAGGTCAGGAACTGGGTGGGTACGGTAATATCAGCGACACTCATGGTCAGTGCTCCCCCGGCGATAAGAAGTTAGAAGGTCTCGAATTCATCATCCGAGTGTCCGCTGCCTGATCCCATGTTCAGATCCACGCCCCCCCCCGATTTGCGCGCCGGGGCGGGCAGGGCCTTGGTGGACTGTTTCTGCACCTGGGAGGAGACCTGGGGCCTGGCGCCGGTTTTGATTTTCTGCGGGGGTGACGCCTTGCGTTTGACCGCGCCCGTCTGTTGACCGATATTGAAGAAGGAGATGGATTGATTCATCATGTCGGCCTGGGCGCTCAACTCTTCGGCGGTGGCGGCCATCTCTTCGGAGGAGCCGGCGTTTTGCTGGATCACCTGATCAAGTTGCTGAATCGCGGCGTTGATCTGTCCGGCGCCCTGGTTTTGTTCCTGGCTGGCGGCGGCGATCTCCTGGATGAGTTCCGCGGTCTTTTGGATGTCGGGCACCAGTTTGTTGATGATCCCTCCGGCCCGCTCCGCCACATCCACGCTGGAGGCGGAGAGGTGGCTGATTTCACCGGCGGCGGTTTGGCTTCTTTCCGCCAGCTTTCTGACTTCGGCGGCCACCACGGCAAACCCCTTGCCATGTTCGCCGGCCCGCGCGGCCTCGATGGCGGCGTTGAGGGCCAACAGATTGGTCTGTCTGGCGATCTCCTCGATGATGCCGATTTTCGAGGCGATTTCCTTCATGGCGCGCACCGCCTCACCCACGGCCTTGCCCCCTTCCGCCGCGTCCTTGGACGCCTTTTGCGAGATGTTCTGGGTGGTGTTGGCGTTGTCGGTGTTTTGCTGGATGTTCGAGGACATCTCTTCCATGGCCGAGGAGGTCTCCTCGATGGAGGCGGCCTGCTCGGTGGCGCCCTGGGAGAGGTTTTGCGCGGAGTTGGAGATTTCGTTGCTGCCGGTGGAGACCTGCTCCGCGGCGATGGAGACCTCCCCGATCACCTCGCGGAGTTTTTCCACCATGGCGGTCAGGGTGGCGGCCAGTTGACCCACTTCATCCTTCTGGTTCAGATCGATGGTGGCGGTCAGGTCGCCGTTGGCGATGCGTTGGGCGAAGGCCACGCCCTGGGTCAGGGCGCCCACCAGCATCCGGGTCAGGAACAGCGCGATGAGCAGACCCAGCAGAATGGCGCCGACGCTGGCGCCGGAGATGAGGGTGATGCTGGAGGTGACCTGCTCAAGCGCCTTTTTGTGCTGCCCGTCCACCGTGGCGTCCAGCTTGTCGTCCATGGTCCGGCGGGCCGCGATCATCTCCTTTTCCGCCTTGGACTGTTCCTCGAACATCTCCAGCACGCCGGTGATCTCTTTCTGATACTGTTCGGTGCCGCTGATGATGGCTTTGGCCTGCTCGATGTTGGCGGGTGATTTGAATGTCGGCAGCAGTTCCTGGGCGATTTTCAGGGTGGCGCCGCTGCCGGACTGGTTGCGTTTGATGAACTTTTCATCCTTGCCATGGGTGATGATGATCTCCTTTTCGGCGATCCGGGCGTCCTTGAAGTGGATCAGCATCTGGGAGGCCTGGGCCACTTTTTGGGCGCGATCCTCCAGTTTGGCGTTTCTGTCCGCCTGGGCCGCCTTGTCCATGGTGTTGGGGTCGATTTGCAGCAATTCCCTCATTTTTTGCGTTTGATCGGTCTGCATGCCGGTAATGGCCCCCAGACCCACCTTGTCGGCGAGTTCCCGCAGGCGGGCGACGCTCTCGTTGACCTTCTTTTCCATGCCGACATACTGGTTGAACGCCTTGCCATAGTTCTCCGACGCGGCGATCACCTCATCCATCTGGGTCTTGTCCGACGGGCTGTGGAATTTTTGATCCCGGTCGATGATCGCCTGCTTTTTGATCTCTTCCAGGGCTTTCTGGTTCTCTTCCTGGTATTTCAGCTCCTTGCGGATGATGAAGTTCTTTTCCGACTGCATGGCCTTGTTCAGATTTTCCAACAGGTGGCCCATGTCGTTGGTTTTGTCCATGCGGTCCGCCAGACCGGTGAGACCGTTGTATCCTGCCAGGGCGACCATGGCGGTCAGGAGAAGAACCAGGCCGAAGCCCAGGCCCAGTTTGACGCCCAGTTTCAGATTTTTCATGATGCCTCCTTTGTTGAATTATGAAATGCTTTTCAAAACAAAAAAATGTTTTTCATCACCCCCCGCCGCTCCACGATGACGGAACGGTCAAAGCGACCGGGTGGATCCGTGCGCGTCTCATTGTCATGGATGGTGCCACACACTCGCGACCTCAGTGTACGGGATGGATCGCGAAATGTACAGCATTTCTCCGAAGGAGGCAGGTGATCGTCCGGCTCAGAAAGTCTCGAATTCGTCGTCGGCGGTCGTCGCTTTTCTCCTTGGTTTTTGCACCAGCTTGCTTTA
>JADGCR010000253.1 GCA_015228895.1 Magnetococcales bacterium | reverse complement strand
TCACCGGTTCGATCACCGGTTCGATCACCGGTTCGATCACCGGTTCGATCACCGGCTCGATCACCGGCTCCAGCAAGGGATCTTCGACCGGGGGAGGTGTTTGATTCAAAAAGACCACCGGTTCTGGTACAAAGCTGTCATCCACGAAGTTGTCTTCAACCAGGCCCAGATCTGCAAGGTCACCACTCATGACATCGGTGGAATAGGATCCTACAGCCGCATCGGTTACTGAACTTTGAAGGTTGTCGGTTGTGGTGGCCATGGTTTGTCTCCTTGCAACGCGTCAGCGGTCTCTCGACACTGGTGATTTATGAATTTATTTTACAAATATGCTTTGCAACACCCATGCCGTGATTTATTTTATTGTTATTTTCAACATGTTATCCAGATGGCCAACGCAAAACACCCCCAGAGACACCCTTTTTTGGCCTGGCAACGACCATTCCATGTAAAATCAATTGACATCGAATGGTGGAATTTTTTTTCAAGTATCTGTTTTTTTATAAAATAAATAGAAAAGTCACACTTTTTTACATATCCACCATGTGACATTTTTTTTTACAAAACACCACAAACCTCCCTGAAAAAAAAAGAACAATTGGCGCAGGAAGCAATTCCCGATAAGATAACCACCCATCCCCTACCCTGACACTCAAAAGACAAAGAAAACGTACCATGTGGCGCAATATCAAGCTCAGACATCCAGAGGACAGCTCCAAACACCAGGCTCCCGGATTCTTGTACCAACTCCGACGCGCGCTGCTGATCGGCCTGGGGGTCGGACTGCTGTTCAAACTGCTGCTGATCCAGTTCATCCGGGTGACCCATTGAACACACCCTCGACAAAAATCCTGGTAATACTTGGCGCCACAGCTTCGGGAAAAACGCGTCTGGGGGTGCAACTGGCGCGACACCTCGACGGGGAGATCCTCTCGGCGGACTCAAGGCAGGTGTACAGAGGCCTCGATATCGGCACGGGGAAGGATCTGCACGAATACGAGAACATCCCCTATCACATGATCGACATCATGGAACCGGGAGAGGAGTTCAACCTGTTTGCATTTCAACAACGGGTCCACGCCCTGCTGCCCCAGATCAGACAACGCCACCACCTGCCCATCCTGGTGGGTGGCACGGGTCTCTATCTGGACGCCATCATCAACCGGTATCGACTGGTGCCCGTGCCGCCAAACCACACCCTGCGGGATGAACTCAAGACACTCTCGGACCAGGAACTGGCCGCGCGCCTGCTGCGACTCAAACCGGAACAACACAATGTCACGGATCTGGAAACCCGCAACCGCATGATCCGCGCCATCGAGATCGCCGGCTCGAACCAGCCACCAGTGGATCATCCCCCACTCTCCTGCCTGATACTGGGGATGCGCCGGGAGCGGTCCGCCTTGCGTCAACGAATCCGGACGCGACTGGCCGAACGACTCCAGAAAGGCATGCTCGCAGAGGTGCAACAGCTGCTTGATGCCGGCATCCCCCCCGCAACCCTGCTCGACCTGGGTCTGGAATACCGTTTCCTCACCCGACACCTGTTGGGAGAGATGGACCACGAAACCATGTTCCAGAAACTGCACCAGGCCATTTGCCAGTTCGCCAAGCGCCAGGAGACCTGGTTCCGCCGCATGGAACGCCACGGCACGCGCATCCACTGGCTCAACGCCGACCAGGACCCCTTTCAGGCAGCCCTCGCCATCCTCGCCCGACCATGGCCTACCCCTGCCTGACAGGAAACGTCATGGGCGTATCCCGCGGCAAACCGAATTGCGCACAATACGCCTCCACACTCAACTTGTGCCCACGATTGAGATGCACCCGCAGGCTTTTGTATATGTTTCCACAAATCAAACAGGTAATGCCGTTTTCCGTCAAAATCCCGTCCACCGGGAGGGACGCGTCCGCTGCCACCGGGGCCTCGACCACCTCCTCCCGCGACGCGACGGGGCTTTCAACGATCTTTCCGGGTTGTGGCGGTACTGACGCAACCGATCTCCTGGGCGGCTGTTGCTGCTTGTCCAGCAGCATCTTGACGGTAAAAAAACCGATGATGAACACCAGTCCCACCATTCCGAATCCCTGCATGGCCACCTCCGTGTCATGTTAATGAATGCAATCAAGCCATCATTACAAATTTTTTCCATACAGGTCAACTTTATCCGGCAACAAAATAAACGCTCCAACCATGCTCGGCACGAATTGTGTATATCCTTGTCTTGGATCTGACATCGTTCCGGCATGTCTGGGAGTTGCCTTTTTGGGACGCATCCCTGGTCGTTCACAACCAACGAAAGAAAATCTCCATCATGGCCAAATTCATTTTCGTGACCGGCGGCGTGGTCTCCTCCCTGGGCAAGGGACTGGCCGCCGCATCCCTCGGTTGTCTGCTCCAGGCGCGGGGACACACCGTGACCATCCTGAAACTGGACCCCTATATCAACGTCGATCCCGGCACCATGAGTCCGTTCCAGCACGGCGAGGTGTTCGTGACCGATGACGGCTCCGAAACCGATCTGGACCTGGGACATTACGAGCGTTTCCTGGACATCAACATGAGCCGGGCCAACAATTTCACCACGGGCCGCATCTACCAGCGGGTGATCCGCAAGGAGCGGCGCGGAGATTATCTCGGCTCCACGGTGCAGGTCATTCCCCACATCACCGACGCCATCAAGGAGGCCATCCTCGGCGTGGCGGGGGACGCCTCCATCGTCATCGTCGAGATCGGCGGCACGGTCGGGGACATCGAATCCCTGCCCTTCCTGGAGGCCATCCGCCAGTTGCGCATCGATCTGGGACGGGACCACACCCTGTTCATCCACCTCACCCTGTTGCCCTTCATCCCCACCTCCGGGGAGTTGAAAACCAAACCCACGCAACACTCGGTGAAGGAACTCCGGGCCATCGGCATCCAGCCCGACATCCTGGTCTGCCGCACCGACCGTGAGATCCACGCCAGCGTGCGCAAAAAGATCGCCCTCTTTTGCAACGTGGAGCCGGACGCCGTTATCTGCTGTCAGGATCAGGAGACCATCTACCGGGTTCCCTTCGCCCTCTACCTGGAAGGATTCGCCCGCAAGGCTCTGCAATTCCTGAATCTCCGCAGCGTCGATCACCGCATGGACGACTGGGAAGCGGTCCTGGAAAAGATCGTCAATCCCACCCACAAGACCACCATCGGCATCGTGGGCAAATATGTGGAACTCAAGGATGCCTACAAATCCCTGGTGGAGGCCCTGACCCACGGCGGCATTGCCAACGACTCACGGGTTTCGTTGCGCTGGGTCAATGCCGACGAACTCTCCCATGAGGATCCCGGAGCGCTGTTGGGGGGAGTGGATGGCATCCTGGTGCCGGGCGGCTTCGGCGAGCGCGGGGCCGAGGGCAAGATTCGCGCGGTCCAGTACGCGCGCGAGCGCAAGGTGCCCTATCTGGGAATCTGCCTGGGCATGCAGATGGCGGTGGTGGAATTCGCCCGCCATATGGCCGGATTGGACGGCGCCTACTCCTCGGAGTTCTCCAGCCAGACCCCGCACCCGGTGATCGCCCTGCTGACCGAATGGAAAAACGATCAGGAGATCCAACGCCGCGACTCCGAGGTGGACAAGGGCG
>JADGCR010000252.1 GCA_015228895.1 Magnetococcales bacterium | reverse complement strand
GTCGTTTTCGTCGTTTTCCGGTCATCAACGACGACGACATCCTCTCCGGAGGCATTACCGAAAAACAGATCCTGCGCGCCTTTCCCCGTTCCAACCTGATGGCCCACTATCGGGTCGCGGACATGACCGCCTCGGACCTGCCCACCATTCCCCCCGCCCTCACCTTCTGGGAGACCGCCCGGCAGATCGCCCAGCGGCATCGGGGGTGCGCCCTGGTGCTGGACGGGGAGCGTTTCCTGGGCATGATCACCGAAGGGGACATGCTCCGTTTCCGGGTGAGCGACCAGTGGCATCCGGAAACCACCGCCCTCGCCCTGGCCCATCCCAGGCCCCGCTCCATCGAGCCGGAACGGGATTTGCTGTACGCCCTGGACCTCTTCACCAAAACCGGCCACCGGCGCATGCCGGTGGTGACGGCGCAGGGACGGCTCACCGGGCTGTTGACCCAGACCGATCTGTTGCGCCAGGTGGCCCAGTCCACCCGTTCCCACGCGGCGATCCTCAATCCCGAGGACATCACCGAACCGGCCATCTGGTTCGAACCGGACGGGGAGCACCGCATTCTGGCCATCAACCAGAAAGGGGCGGTGGCCATGGGGCTGCAGCCGGAGCGGTGGGTCAACCAGCCCGTGGCCGGACTCTCCCAGGATCCGGCGATCTGGGAGGCCATCACCACGCTGCTGGCCAACAGCGGACTCATCAACCAGATCACCCTGCCGTTGCGTTCCGGCGGCGGGGATCCGGTCTGCATGTCCTGTCGTTTCTCCCTGGTCCACACCCCCACCGGGGAGGACCGGGTTTTCTGGACCATGACCCAGGCGGAAAGCAATCGCAATCCGTGTGATTAACCTTGTTCTTTAAGAGGCCAGACCAACCATGTCAACCAACTCCCAGGACAGCCAATGGATCTCTCTGCTCGGCCAGGCCCGCGTCATCGCCGTGGTGGGCCTCTCTCCCAAGCCGGACCGGGCCTCGTTCCGGGTGGCCAGCCATCTGCAGCAGGCGGGCTACCGCATCATTCCGGTCCGTCCCATGGCCGGTGAAATCCTCGGCGAACCCTGTTATGCCTCCCTGGACGCCATCCCGCAAGAGATCCGGGTGGACATCGTGGACGTTTTCCGCCGCTCCGAGGAGACCGAAAGCGTGGCCGAGGAGGCGGTGCGCATCGGAGCCAGATGTCTGTGGCTGCAAAGCGGCATCCTCAACGACAACGCCATGGCCATCGCCCGCGCCGCCGGGTTGCTGGCGTTTCAGGACCTCTGCCTGATGGTGGAACACCGCCGTCTGGCGAGCCTGTTGTCGTCCTCAAAGACCTGACCGACTGCCGCGCCGGAGGGATCACGGCTCCCGCGCCCTCCAGCGCAGAGTCAGCAGGTCGCGCCTGACTTCATAGGAGTCGATCCGCCTGAAAAACGCCATCCCCAGCAGCGAGACATGGGCCCGACCCTCATTCACCGAGGCGGGCATCCCGCGCAGGGTCAACGCTCCGACCGCCAGTTCGTCCAGCACGACCGGCGCCCCCCTGGTCTGACCGTTGGCGGTCTGATAGGTGCGGGTATACGCCAGCCGGTCGGGCCGCAAGCCGATTTTTTGGGCGTCGGCCCGTGTCAATACAATGTCGCTCGCCCCGGTATCCACCAGGAAACGCACCGGGATGCGATTGATCCGCACCTCCAGATAAAAATGGCCGTCCGCGGACTTGAAGACCTGCCAGGTGTCCGGTTCCTGGCCAGCGAATCCCCGTTGGGGCGACAAGGCGGCCTCCATCCGCTCCCCCAGTCGCGCCAGTTCGGGCCGGAACCCGTAGCCTGCGATCAGCAGGGCCACCATCCCGACCCAGATCCCCACCCGCCGCAACAGGGCTGGGACCGCCCGCCAACGCACCGGGGAGAGCATCCAGGCGAGCATCAGCAGCGCTCCGCTGGCGTAACCCAACCACTCCATGTCTGATGCAAAAATCGGGCCAACGAATCGATCCTGCAAAAAAGCCGCCACGATCAATCCACCGACAAACAACAGCGCGAAGCGCGTCATGAAAGCCGCGCTCCGACACCTGCGTCAATGGCCCGGATGCGCCCCATGTCCCCCACCCGGACCGGCGCGGACCTCGGCCTCGAACTCCACCCGGGTGCCATCGCTCAACAGCAGGGTCATGGGGACGCGATCCTGGGGTTGCAACACCTTCTGGGGAGCCAGCAGCATTCCGTGCAGACCACCCGGCGCCATGGACACCTCCCCCGCGGCCGGAACGGGGAGACGCTCCCTGGCCTCCATCCGGCTCACCCCGTCCTTTGTCACGGTGGCGTGCAGTTCCACCTTGGAGAACAGGGGAGAGCGCATCCCCACCACGACCTGCTCCTGCCTGCCCGGATTCTTCAGGGTCAGGTAAACCGCCAACGCCTGCGCCGCGGGCGGGGCCGCGCGAATCCACGGATCCACCACCACCAGCGCGCCCTCCCCGGCCCCCGCCGGCCCCGCGCCACACAACAGCATCCCCAACACCAGCCAACCCGACAGAATTTTCATGGTAACTCTCCATAATGTTGACGCATTTTGACAAACAACCCGGCCATGACCTCCGGCGGGTGCAACTGGGGCTGAAACAGCGCCGCGAAACGCCCTTCGGGGTCCACCACAAAGAAGACCGCCGAGTGACTGATCAATGGAGGCGCGCCGCTGTCCGGCGTGGGCCCCACCGAGTAGTAGGCCCCCAACTGTTTGGAAAAGGAGAGGATGTCCGACTCCGTACCCGTCACGCCCAGCAGATCGGGATGGAAATAGGGGAGATACGCCTTCAGATGTTCCACGGTGTCCCGTTGCGGGTCCACCGTCACGAACCAACCCTGCACCCCGTCGAGGGCGCGGGGAGTCTTTTTCAGCAGGGCGAACACCTCCGCCAGATGGCTCATGGAGAGCGGGCAGACGTCCGGGCAGTGGGTATAGCCAAAAAAGAAGAAATGCCATTTCCCTCGCAGCCGTTCCTGGTCCACCGCTTTTCCCTCATGATCCCGCAGGGTGAACGGGCGCAGCTCCCTGGGCGTGGGGAGCAGAACCCCCACCAGGGGCTGAGGCACCCCCTGCACCTCCCCGGCGGCCTGGCCCTGGAGGATGCCCCGCACCTGCCAGCCCACCAGCGCCAGACCACTCGTGGCCAACACGATCATCATCACGGTCAGCCAGACTTGTTTCCGCATGCGCGCATCCTTTGGAGTGAATCATCTAACTAAAGTTATTATAAAAAAACCTGACTGGGACGGGCCGCCTGTTTCGTGCTGGTCGTCACGGAGGCATCTCCTGCGCGTCCATGCGATAGCAGCATACAAAAATCGACGAAATATTCAAGTGATTTTGCCAGACCGGCGGGTAAAATGTTCCACTTGATGTCGCCGATGTGGCAGGATACTCTCCAGTCGGTCGGAATTGCGTCGCGGCAAAAGGGGCGATCAATGTCTTTTCTTTTGAAAATGAACAACTTCAACAATCCATCCGGGAGCGTCCGAAGTCATGCGAGCCATTGTTTTCGAGGGGGGGCGGCTCTGCCTGGACCCGACCCGCGCCACGCCGCACCCCGGCGCGGGGGAGGCGTTGATTCATCTGCTCGCCGCCGGGGTGTGCGCCACCGACGTG
>JADGCR010000251.1 GCA_015228895.1 Magnetococcales bacterium | reverse complement strand
CACATCCTCATCGTCCCCAACAGCACCCTGGCGGGGAGCATCATCAACAACATGACCTGGTCCTCCCAGTTGCGTCGCCATCAACTGACCGTACCCCTGGTGTTCAACGCCCCGCCCCAGTCGGTCAAGGAGGCCCTGGTGGAGGCGGCTTTGGGCGTGCGGGAGGTGGATCGGGTGAAACCGCCCGATGCCCATCTTCACGAATACCGGGATTACGGGGTGGTCTATCAGGTGCGCTTCTGGAGTCGGACCTTTCATGACCGCACCCATCTGGAAGGGACGGTGCGGGAGCGGATCTGGTATCAACTCCGTCGTCGTGGTCTGGAGATTCCCTTTCCCCAGGGGGGGGATCTGTCGGTGGCCTCCAAGATCACCAACCTGACCTGGCAGGAACCGGAAGCGGCCCTCAAGGAGCGGTTGTTGCGGACCAGCGGTTTTCTGGAACGGGTGCTGGGCGACACCCCCGCCCGTCCGGTTTTGAGCCGGGAAGAGATCCACTCCCTGGCCGACGGACTCCGTTACCGGATCTACGGACCGGGCGAGGTGATCTTCCAGCAGGGGACGGTGGGCACGGTCTGTTACCTCGTGGCCAGCGGCCAGTTGATCGGCGCCACCCGCTACGAGGGGATGACCACCACCCAGGAATTTGTCATCGGCCAGGGGGAACTGGTGGGGGAGATGGCCCTGATGACCGATCTGCCCCGCTCTTCCACCATTCGCGTGGACCGGCAGGAGGTGGAGTTGTTGGAGTTTTCCAGGGAATTGTTTTCCGCACTGCTGGAAAATGCTGCCGCCAGCGACGCGATCTCCGCCATGGTGGCGCAACGTTCCAAACATCTTTTCGAAGAGTTGCAACTGCTGGAACCCGGCCAACGGCAGCAGCTGCAACATCAACTGACCCACCATCCCATTCTGCGCAAGCTGGGAGCCTCCTTGGGTTTCAATGTAACATAGTGTAAAAAAAGATTTTTTTGTTGATTTTTTTTCCGGGATGCCAAAAACTGCCCAGAAAGGAAACAACCCTCTGGCATGCTCCTTGCGGGGTGAAAGGGTGTCAAGACGGGTGAATCACTTGTGGGGAGGACGCGTTGTGTCTGGAAAATGGATCCTGAACAATACCGTGGCCATCTTGTTTGCCCTGGTGGGGATGTGTCTCTCCCCTGGCGGGGGGCTGGCCGCCACCTACGACGCCACGGGTCGCTGGTCGGTGCTGTTCACGCCGACCCAGCCGGTTGACACCTCGACCGCGGGCTGTCTGCCCTTCCGGAACGAACCGTTTCTGGTGACCATCGCCCAGAGCGGCGATGGCTTCACCCTGGCCGAATATCAGGAGGCGACGGTCTCCGGCACGGTTTCCGGCGCGACCTACGCGTTCAACAACACCCACAGCGACGGCAGCGCCCGCAACGTGGTGTTCACCCTGACCGGAGAGAACGCGGCCAGCGGGAGCGCCACCCTGTCCCGACCCAACAACATCCAGGGGGGCACCCTCTGTGCGGCCAGCGGCACGGTGGTGTTGAGCCGGGCTGCCGCGCCCCTTTTCCCCCTGACGGGCTCCTGGTCCATGCGGCTGGAAGGGGAACAACTGGACAGCGCCCTCTCCTCCCCCGGTTGCGCGGCGGCCCCGGCCAGAAGCGTCGAGGCCAAGTTCCTGGCCCTCAACGACAGCTTTCTGGTGGGTTTGGACGATCTGGTCTACAGTGTGGGCGACATCGACGGGGGATATCGCTTTTTCAAGGTCAACACCACCGGGACCGCGCAGGAGACGGCGGTCTACCACCTGCTCCAGACCACGACCGACTCCGCCGGGGGCACCCTTTCCTGGGCGCGCAACAGCGGGGGCGCCCTTTGTGTCGGTTCGAACCTCTTCACCATGACGCGGATTGGCGGTGGAGACGGGGATCCGAACCCCGCCCTTGCCGTCTCTCCCATGAACATGACCGTGGGCAACGCTCGCCCGTTGGACATTCACCATGCCACCGGCATTCCCGTCGCGGCGTTCTCCCCCCCGCCCGACTTCGCCACCCTGACCACCACCGGCGGGATTGCCACCATCACCTGTAACGGGCCGGGGCAGGCCAATGTCGCGGTGACCGATGGCAAGAGCTCGGCCTCGGCCACCATCACCTGCGTGGCGGCCTCTGGCGCCATCGGGGGGGAGGTGGCCATCGCCGACTGGATCTTTCCCAACAACCAGACTCTGGTGACCCAGCATCTTTGGCAGGGGAGCGGGGAGGGGGCGCGGCCCTCCCATTCGGTGCGCTGGTCCCAGGCCGCCGGCACCACCTCCTACCTGAACCGGGGGACCGTCTCCCTGCTGGTGGGGGAGGAGGAGAACGCTTTTACCCTCGATGGCAACGGTCTGACCTTCCATGGGGGCAAGCGATACGATCCGGATCAAAACGAGGCGAGTCGTTTCGCCCTGTACGGTTTCGTCCTGCCGCCCAATTCCTCCTTTGCCACCGGCATCCACCCGGAGGATGTGGCGCCGGGCAATTTGACCACCCCCACGCCTTTCCTGCCTCCGATGATTTCCGATGGGGTCGTCCGGGAGGAACTCCGGATCGAATACCGGTTGGATGCCAACAACGCCCCCATCCCCGATCGGTGGGTGGTGATCAAACAGGATGTGGCGGTGCGGGGCAATCTGGACCTGTTGAGCGCGACCCTGCCCGCAGAATTGCAGGATGATCGCTTTTTTCTGGACTGGCGCGACGCCATCACCGATGCGACCCTGCTGGGCAAACTCACCAACGTGATGCGCGTCCACCTGATCGAGACCCGCTACGAGACGGCCAGCGCGGTGGCGACCACCACCAGCGGCGACCTTTATCTGGTGCAGGGTTTGGGGGTGGTGTACGAAACCTGGAACGAATCCGATGGCATCTCCCGCAACGCCCTGGTGGCTTCGGAGAGTGGCGGTGTTCTGGTCTCCCTCACCAATCGGACCATCGCCGCGAGAACTTTCCGCATCGACGCCCCGGCCGGGGTGGTGTTGGAACATCCCTTCGTGCAACTGCGCGTGACCCATGCCGACCACGACCATGAGTGGCAGGGGAGCTGGAATGCCACCCCAGGGGGCAACAGCGCCCTGCTGAAGCTCTATGAGCGCGTCAACCCTCCAGCCTGGGACGCCCCTTCGGTGGTCGCCCTGACCTACGGGGCCAAGGGATTCGAGCGGCAACAACAAAACGATCCGGTCACCACCGCGTCCGATCCCGTCGTGTTGACCTTGACCGCCGCCCAGCAGGGCCGCCAGGTGGGGTTCACCGTCAAGGATGGTGCCGGCAATGCCCCGGGCAGCGCCCGGCTGGGCATCCATCCCTACCGCAACGGGGCGTGCGACCTGACCGTCCGCATCGAGCACGAACTCGCCGCCGACGGCACGGCGACCGTCTCCCTCACCGACGGACAACACTGCGTGGGTCTGTGGCCCAATGACAGCCGCGCCTTCATCGGGGGCTATCACGACCCGGCCAAGTCCATGGGTCTGGTCAACATCATCGCCCCCGGCACCGGCTTCACCGGCGCGCCTCTCACGGTTTCGGCCTCGCTGGTCACCGTTCCCCTGGTGGTGGGCTATGACGACGGCCCGGATCGCAGTCTGGTGACCGGGGTGCTGACCGATGG
>JADGCR010000250.1 GCA_015228895.1 Magnetococcales bacterium | reverse complement strand
TCAAAAGACAAAAATCAAAAGACAAAAATCAAAAGACAAAAATCAAAAGACAAAAATCAAAAGACAAAAATCAAAAGACAAAAGACAAAAATCAAAAGACAAAAGACAAAGTCCCAAGGGCTTCGCCCTTGGATCCCACCATGGGCCATAGGCCCCTGGACCCCGTTGGGAAAATTCCTACATATTGGGAGGATGTGTCATAATGCAAATCGGTTCGATCATTCCGGATCTCTCTGCCCCAGATCAACAAGAACGAATGGCCTCCCTGCGGGAACGCCTCGGATCCAACGGCGCAGTAATCTATTTCTATCCCAAGGACAACACCCCAGGATGTACCCTGGAGGCCAACGACTTCCAAGCCCTGAGCGCCGCGTTCGCCGAACAAAACCTCACCGTGATCGGCATCTCCAAGGACTCGGTCAAATCCCATGCCGGCTTCTGTACCAAATTTGGACTGAAGTTCACCCTGCTAAGCGACGGGGATGGGACACTGTGCGAGGCGTTCGGGGTGTGGCGCGAAAAGGTCTTCTGCGGCAAAACCAGTATGGGGATCGTCCGCTCCACCTTCCTGGTCGATGCCCAGGGAGTGGTCCGCAAGATCTATGACAACGTCAAAACCAAAGGCCATGCCGCTGCGGTCCTGGACGATGCCCGCGCATTGACGGCGTAAACCCAACCCAATGCCCGAACTCCCCGAGGTCGAAACCATCCGTACCGGACTCGCCACCTGGCTGCCCGGACGGATCATCCGCCGGATCGAGGTGTTCACCGAGAAACTGCGCTGGCCGATCGCCGCAACCGAACTGCACACCCACCTCACCGGTCACACCATCCGCAACCTGAAACGACGCGGCAAATATCTGCTGTGGGAGGTGGGTTGCGGCCACCTGCTGATCCATCTGGGGATGTCGGGCCAACTGTTCCGAGACGATCCGGAACGCACACGGGCCTTGCACGATCACCTCTTCTGGATCCTGGACGACGGCAGCCGGATCTGCCTGCACGACCCGCGTCGATTCGGGGCCGTGATGTGGATCAATGGAGCGTGGGAGGATCACCCCCTGCTGGCCGGTCTCGGCCCCGAACCCCTGGAGTCCGGCTTCGATGCCGCATATCTGTGGTCGCGCAGCCGTGGCCGCAAAATGGCACTCCAGAGCCTGCTGATGAACGGCCGGGTGGTGGTCGGGGTGGGCAACATCTATGCTGCCGAGGCACTCTTTCAGGCGGGTCTGCATCCGACAACCCCCGCCCATACCCTGACCGAAAATGCCGCTCAACGCCTGACAACCGCAGTCCGACAGGTGCTGCACCAGGCCATTGCCCAGGGGGGAACCACCCTGCGAGACTATCGCCAAAGCGACGGCACGCCGGGTTATTTCGCGGTTTCCTTACAGGTCTATGGACGGGAGGGAAAACCCTGCCAACGCTGCACTACCCCGATCGTGCGTCTGCGGCTCGGACAACGCTCGACCTACCTCTGTCCCGGTTGTCAGCCCCCCCCTTGCTGAAACCGCCAATCTCCATCCAGCTCTAAAAAACCAGCCTCATTGGTGATGATAAACTGTCCGGGCCGGGGCATCACCTCCAACGTGGCCAGACGATCCACCTTGCCGAGTATCAGCGTTTCAATCTTGCCGGAGACCGACATGCGAATCTGATAGTGTCCGGGCAAAAAGGGGAGCTTGGGGATGACGATCTCCACGGAATGGTATCCTGGATCCAAGGAGGGACGGGCGCTCTCGGTGCGTGTTTGATGGGTGTAGGCCAGAATGATGGGACGACCCACCGGCTCCCACATAAAACAGAACATCGGCGCCTCCAACCGGCGCTTCACCTCCAGGACGACAACGCAGACCACACCCTCCCCCACCTGGATGGACTCCACGGGTTGCCCCTCCAGATTGCGGAATCCAGCCCCGGTCACTCGAAACGACTGCTCGGTGCCGGGATAGTGGCAAATGGCCGACTCCTGCCGGGTGGTGACACGCACATAATGGGCAATCACCTCGGCAGTGGGACCGTAGGTGACCGCCCGTCCCTTGTGCAGATGAAGAGCATGGGTGCAAAGCCGGTCGATCTGGGTAAGATTGTGCGAAATGAAGATCACCGCCACACCGGAATGGGCCAGTTGATCCATGCGCTCCAGGGCCTTGTTGCGAAAGGTGAGATCCCCTACCGATAACACCTCGTCCACCAGCAGAATGTCGGGCCGCATGTGAATGGCCACGGAAAAACCAAGCCGCGCCCGCATGCCCGAACTGTAGCTCTGCACCGGGGCGTCAATGAACTCCCCAAGATTGGCGAACTCGATGATCGAACCGAGGGATTTCAACAGTTCCTGCCGGGTGATGCCGAGCACTGCGGCATTGATGAAAATATTTTCCCGTCCGCTCAACACCGGGCTGAACCCGGCCCCGAGCTGAATGAGCGCACCCACCCGGCCACGCACGGTGATCCGTCCCAGATCGGGCATCAGCAGACCGTTGATCAGGCGCAGCAGGGTGGTCTTGCCCGCCCCGTTGGCGCCGACGATGCCGAGCAGCTCCCCGCGTCGTACCTGCAAGGAGAGCTCCCGCATCACCCAAAACTCCTCCCTGCGCAGATCATGGGAGCGACTCTTGCCGATCAGTTCCCGTCCGATGTCATGCAGACCGTACCACAGCGACCGTTTCAGACTGCGGCAGAATTTTTTGGAGATGGTCTCTACATCAATCAGCAGATCGTTATCCATGCGCGTTCAAGCCCCCATGCGCTCCAGAACGATCGGCGTGGCCAGCCGGTAGAAGAGCAACGCCACGGCCAGCAACAAACAGGTGGCAACACTGGAGATCCAAAACCCGATGGGATCGCTCATGCTGCCCGTGGCCATGAGATCACGCGCGCCCTGCAACAAGGGCAGCAGCGGATTCAAAGAGACCAACAGTGACCAGGGCCACTCCTTGGGGGCCGGATAGCCGATCGGCGTCAGAAAAAAAGCCAGCTTGAGCGCAAAGGCGCTCCCTTCGTGGACATCGCGGAACAGACCGCCCAGGGGCACCAGCAGCAACCCGATCGCGATACCGAACAGGATTACCATCAAAATCACCAGAGGCACGAGCAGCAACGCCGAGGTCAATACCACACCGGACCAGATCATCACCCCCAGAGCCGGCAACATTTGCACTGCGGCGAAAAAACCGGCCTGGGCCAGCGCGGCCAGGATCGGGGCCTTGCGCGGCATGTGAATCTTGGTGAGAATCGGGATACAGGAATCAAACGACCTGAGGGGCAACAGCACGCTTTCGGAAAAAATCTGCCACAACAAAGTCCCCAACAACACATAAACCGGATAGGGAATGGTGGTCGGTTCGATATTGAGAATCTTTTGGGCGTTGAGGACAATGAAGATCATGGCCGTCACCAGCGGAGGGACCAAAATCCAAAGCAGCCCCAGCACCGACTGCCGGTAGCGTTGCCGGATCTCACGCACGAACAACTGCCAGGCCAGCTCCCGGGAACGCCACAGATCCTTCCACAGGCCCTGCACCAATCCGCGAGGGTGGCGAATGTGGGATTCGGCGGTATAAATGCGTTCGGGTAGTGGGGTGATATGCGGATCGGGTTTCATGGGGTGCCTGGGGCCAATGGGCGTTC
>JADGCR010000024.1 GCA_015228895.1 Magnetococcales bacterium | reverse complement strand
GGTGTATTTCCCCAGGACGATGCGGTCCCCCTGTTTGAGCCGTCGCTCCTGGACGCTGGAGCCGTTGATCACGGTTCCGTTTTTGCTCGCGAGATCCCGCAGCAGGTACTTCTCCCCATGGATCCGCACCACCTGGGCGTGAATCCGCGACAGGGAGTGATAGGGGAGGCGGAGGTCGTTGCCCCAACCCCGCCCGATGGTGATGATCTCCTTGTCCAGGATGAACTCCTTTACAAGGACGTCTTTGTGCATGATGATGAGTTTCGCGTCTGCCATGGCGCACCCTCAGGCCGCCTGTCTGGCGAAGGGATTCCACGATTTCGGGGTGCTCGGGATGTGCTTCGCCCCCTCCAGAGGCCGCATGGCCATCAGGGTCGTGCCGACACGGATGTCGATGATCGCGGGCACGGGCGTGGCGAAACGGATGGTTTGCCAGGTATCGTTGGTGGCCGCGGGGAGGTGGATGAAGGTGCCATTGGTGCTGCCCAGATCCTCGATCATCCAGAAACCCTGTGGATGGTAGTAAATGCGGCAGTGATTCCTGGAGACCCGTTTGTCTTGCAACTGGATCTGCACCATATGTGCGCCAAACAGGTCGGCCACGCGGCCCACCACAAATTCGGTGCGCTCCTCCCGGTGGTGGTGGAAGTCGTAGCCGTTGCACCCCGGTTCCAGAATGTGAAAGCGCAGCTGGGGTATGGCGTTGAGGTTCTTGCGCAAGGTGTTTAGGAACCCTTTCATGTTACTTTTCCTTGAGTTGCTGGAGAGTGTGCCTTTTGCTGGCACTGCTAGCAAGATGAATACCAGTTTTGTTCCACCATGATGGAGTCTTTTTTTCATGGCCTGGAAGGGGCGCCTTACCAGGTTTTTTCCCTGCATTCCACGGTGGATGATCCGGTGGAGCAGGTGGATTCCGTCCGCTATTTTGCGGAAATCCGCCGTTGGGCCATTCGTTTGCGCCCCAGACCGGAACCCGTGGTGGTCATTTTTGGTCGCATGACCGTGGCCATGACCGCCGCCTGGTTCGGGGCGATTCTGGCTGGCAAGCTGCCCGCGTTCATCTCCCATCCCAGCCGCAAGATTCAACCCGAGGATTACGCCCGCAAACTGGCCAACTACGTCCAGCGGTTCTCCGGCTCTCTTTTTGTGGGGGAGGAGCGGGACCGGCTGGTCTGCCCCGATCTGCTCTCACCCGCCGACCCGGCCCACGACTTCGCCCCCGGTCCCGTGGCCATTCCCCCTTTGGACCCGGAGGCTCCGTTGTTTCTGCAATGCAGTTCCGGCACCACCGGGTTGCAGAAGGCGGTGGCCATCACCGCGGGCATGCTGAACGCGCAAGTGCTGGCCCATGCCGCGGCCCTTGAGCTGAAACCACGACAAGACCACATGGTCAGTTGGCTCCCCCTGTATCACGACATGGGGTTGGCGGGGGTCTTTTTGCCGGCCCTGATGACCCGCACCCCGTTGACCCTGTTGGAAACCTTTGCCTGGGCCGCCAATCCCGGCTGGTTGCTCAGGGTTCTGGAACGGGAGCGGGGGAGCTTGTGCTGGTTGCCCAATTTCGCCTTTTCCCTGTTGGCGCGGGTGGGGGGGGTCTTCGACTTGAGTTGCGTAAGATCTTTCATCAACTGCTCGGAGCCGGTATCCAGTGGTGCTTTTTCCCGTTTCATGCATGCTTTTGGCGTGGATGGAGCCTGTTTGAGCGTCTGTTACGCCTTGGCGGAAAATGTCTTCGCCGCCACCCGTACCCCCTCCGGCTCCCCGCCCAAGGCGGTGCTGGTGGATCCGGTGGCGTTGGGGCGGAGGCAGTTGGTGGTTCAGGGGGTGTTGCGGGTGGGAGAGACGCCGGAGCCGGGGCGGGGTACGGCGGTGTTCTCCTGTGGCATGCCGCTGTCTGGGGTGGCGGTGGATATCGTCACCCGTTCCGGCGAGGAGCAGGTGGGCGAGATCTGGTTGCGCGGGCCATGTGTGGTGTCCGGGTATTATGGACAACCTGCTCTGCGCCAGGATGGTTGGCTGCCCACGGGAGATCTGGGGTTCTGGCATGGGGGGGAGCTGTATCTGACGGGACGGAGCAAGGATCTGATCATCCACAACGGGAAGAACATCCATCCTGTGGATGTGGAGGAGGTGGTGAGCCGTCACCCGGAGATCCATCCGGGCCGGGTGGTCGCCATGGGTCGGATGGAGGCGTCCGTGGATTCGGAGCAGGTGCTGGTGCTGTTCGAGCTGGCGCAACGTCTGCCTCTGGAGGGGATGCGCCGGTTGTGTCAGCGCATCCGACAGGAACTTGACGCCCTGTTCGACATGCGTTCCGTGGTGGATTGCGTGCCGCGCAACTGGCTGCGCAAGACCTCCAGCGGCAAGATGGCCAGAAAGGAGAACCTGCAACGCTATCAGACCGCCAGTCAAACCCGGGTGCATGTGGTCGGTGACAGCCATGTGCGGATTTTCTGGAGCGGACCCACCAGTCATCACAACCGCTTCCAACGGATTCACGCCCATTGGCTGGGGGCGTTGCGTTCGGACAACTGGCAAAAGACGTTGCCGTTTTTTGCCGGGCTGCTACCGGCGCTGCAACCCTCCGATGTGTTGATGGTGCAATGCGGCGAGCCGGAGTGTCGTTCCGTTTTCGCCGTCGCCGGGGATCCTTTGGCCACCATTCAGACGGCGGTTTCTTCCTATCGGGTGTTTTTTTCGACCCTGCGTCAGATCTGGCCGGGTCGTTTCGCCTATCTGACCGGGATTCCCACCCACCCTGGCAACATCGACAACGGGGATCTCCAGTGGCCGATTCGCGGCACTCCCGAGGCGCGTTATCATTGGCAGAAGGTGTTTTATCAGGCCATGGAGCAGTTGTGCACCGGGTTGCAGATCCATTTCATCGACGTGTGCACCCCGTTGTTGGGCGAGGATGGTTTCATGGATGCGGGGTTGTTGTGCGACAAGGCCCATTTGGATCCGGGACAGGTGGGGTTGTTTCTGGAGCGGTTTGGTGAACATTTTGGCCATCTGGATCTCTCCCCCAACCATCCGGCACCCGAAACCCGGCTCTGGGACGGCACGTTCGCCCATTTTCAGGCGTTGATGCGCCAGAAAATTCGTGAGATTCATCCCCTGATCGAAGAGCGCGACTGGGAGCGACTGGTTTCCGGTGCGGTATTGGATTCCCTGGGGATCGTGGAACTCATTGCCATGCTGGACCGGACCTTTCATTTCAACCTGGATCCCGGCTCCCTGCGGCGCGAGGATTTTGAATCCGTCGCCCGGATCTGGGAGCGGTTTGGACCCGGGCCGCTGGTGATCTGATCATCCCTTTGCCACGATCCAATCCCCCAGGATCAAACAATCGATCCCCATGGTGGCAAAGGCCCTCAGGGCATCGTCCGGTGAACAGACCAGCGGTTCGCCGTGGCTGTTGAAACTGGTGTTGAGCAAAACGCCGTAGCCGGTCCGCATCTGTATGGCTTTCAGCAGTTGGGCGAAGCGGCTGTCGTCCTCGGCGACCATTTGCGGACGACAGGAACCATCCCGGCTGAGCACCCCGGAGAGCGCGGACCTGAATTCGGGTCGCACCTGATAGATGCTGGTCATGTAGCGGTCCGGCGCGCCCGCGTGGTCCTGCAACAGCCGCCTGGCCTCCCCGTCGAGCATGGAGGGGCAGAAGGGTTGGTACCAGGAGCGTTTTTTCAGCCGCAGGTTGAGCGCGTCCCGGAGGTTGGGCAGTCCGGGCAGAGCGAGCACGCTCCGTCCACCCAGGGCGCGGGGGCCGTATTCCATGCGTCCCTGGAACCACCCCACGATCTGTCCGGCGGCAATCAGCGTCGCGCTTTCCCCGATCAGATCCACGGGCTGACGATAGGCCAGACCGCTCTTTTCCAGGGCGTCAAGCAGCTCCTGCCGGGTGTATTCCGGCCCCAGATACAGATCGTCCGGCCAGAAGTGGGCGGCGGCTGGATTGACCGCCAGCGCCGCCCCCAAAGCCAGGCCCCCATCCCCCATGTGGGGAAAGACGTGACAGGCCGCGACCTCCGGCAGATTGCGGATCAGCCCGTTGAGTTTGACATTGGCAAACACCCCCCCCGCCAAAGCCACCTGGTTGGCGCGGGTGGTCCGCAAGGCGTTGCGCACCAGCTCCACCACCCATTTTTCCAGGGTGCGCTGGGCCATGGCCGCGAACTGTTCCGGGGTGCAACGCCAGTAGACCGCCCCCAGACGTCGGTAAAGCTCATTGGCGTGATAGCGCCCCCGCAGTCGCAGACCCTCCAGCCAGAAAAAGTCCAGCAGGGGATTGTCCTCGTCCGGCACGGGCAAGGCGAAGTCCGCCAGGGCCATCACCTTGCCTTCGTCTTCCAACTCCCGCATGTGCAGCAGGCTGGTGACATGCTCGAAGAAGATCCCCAGGGAGTCCCTGGCCGCCAGGGTGGCCACAGGGCGCAAGGTGCCCTCCTGCCACAAGCCCACACTGCCGGACAGCCCGTCTCCCACCCCGTCCAGGGTGATGACCGCGGCCCTCTCGAAGCCGGCCCCAAAAGCGGCGCAGGCCCCGTGACAAAGATGGTGGTCCAGCAGGGAAAAGCGGCAACCGGAAAAACCCATGCCGGCGAGCTGGGCGCGCAACACCCGGCTGGAGAGCCAGTGGGTCACCCCGTTCCCTTTTTTTTCAGTCAGCCAATATTTGATGGATTTTATGAGGTGGTTGGATGGGGAGGGCGGATCCAGACGCCTGCGGACCCGATAATAGCGTTCCTTGCTTTGGGGCCACAGGCGGGTCAGGGTTTTGGCGGGATCAAACGTGGCGCAGGCGATGTGGTCGATTGCGTCCGGCCTCAAACCCCCTTGATGCAGACACGCCTCAAGCGCCTGCGCAGGAAAGGCGATCTCCAGTTTCCGCCGGGTGAACCGTTCCTCGTTGACCGCGCAGACCACCCGTCCCGCCATCACCAGCGCCGCTCCGGAGTCGTGGCCGTCCCAGAGGCCGAGAATGTTCATGTCAACAGAGCAAGGCGTTGTGCGAGCAGCTGAATCCATGCCGAAACCCCGCTGGCAAACGGTTCTGGCAGGTGTTTGGCCCGGGCCTGGATAGGTTCGGCTGTGATCATGCAAGGATCTCCTTCGTGGCGCATGTCAGATCAGTGTCCACCCAGATACGCCCGCCGCACTTCGGGATTGGCCAGCAGTTCCGCCCCGCTGCCTTCCATGCGGATTTGGCCGTTCACCAACACGTAGCCCCGGTCCGCCAGCCGCAGGGCTTGGTTGGCATTCTGCTCCACCAGGAAAATGGTGGTCCCCTCGGCGGCGATGGCGCGCAGAATCGCGAAAATCTTGCGGATCATCAACGGGGCCAGTCCCAGGCTGGGTTCGTCCAGCAACAACACCCTGGGGCGGCTCATCAGGGCGCGACCGATGGCCAGCATTTGTTGTTCCCCGCCGGACAAGGTTCCGGCCCGTTGTCTGGTGCGCTCGGCGAGAATGGGAAACAGGGACAACACCCGCTCCCGTACCGCCGCGCTCTCTCCGGCCTGCCGTCCATGCAGGGCCACCGTGCCCATGGCCAGATTCTCCTCCACGGTCATGCCGGGAAAAATCCGCCGCCCCTCCGGAACCTGGGCCAAACCCAGACCCGCCAGATGATGGGTCGGTCGTCGGGTGATCTCCACCCCATCCAGCAGAATGCGGCCCCTGACCGGGGGGGGGTGGCCGAACAGGGTCATCAACAACGTGGATTTTCCCGCCCCATTGGCCCCGATCAGGGTGACGATCTCCCCCGTGTTCACCTGCAGACAGACATCCCGCAGCACGGGAATCGACCCGTAGGAGGCGTCCAGGTGTTCGAGCTCCAGAATGTTCATGCGGCCTCCTCTTCGGGCGCTCCCAGATAGGCTTCCAGCACCACCGGGTCATCCCGCACCGCCCGGGGTGTGCCACGGGCGATGACCTGGCCATGATCCAGTACCACCACATGGTCGGAAATTTCCATCACCAGGCCCATGTCGTGTTCGATCAGGCAGACCGTCAGCCCCCGTTCGTCCCGCAGTTGGCGGATCAGACCGGACAGCTCCCTGGTCTCGTTGGGATTCAGACCCGCCGCCGGTTCGTCCAGGCACAACAGTCGCGGCTCCACGCACAACGCGCGGGCGATCTCCAGGCGGCGTTGCTGTCCGTAAGGCAGCACCCCCGCCAGGCGGTTGCCCTCCCTGGAGAGACCGAAAAAGTCGAGCCAATACCAGCCACGTTCCACCGCCTCCTCCTCGGCGCGGCGATAGGAAGGGGTCTGGAGCAGACCGGCGACCACCCCGTCATGCAGCCGATGACGCTGGGCCACCAGGAGGTTCTCCATCACCGTCATCTCCTTGAACAGCCGCACATTCTGAAAGGTGCGCACCACCCCCGCCCGTGTGGCCAGATAGGCCCCGCCGAACATCTTGTAATAGAGGCGTTCGGCCAGACGTCCGGGATGCAACAGGTCGCGTCCCTCCAGGGCGCCCCCCAGAATTTTGATCAGATCCACCTCGTGACCGTTGGTCCCATGCAGGCGGATGCGACCCGCGCTGGCCCGGTAAAATCCGGTGATGCAGTTGAACACCGTGGTCTTGCCCGCCCCGTTGGGACCGATGAGGGCGGTGACGCTCCCCCGGGTCACGTCGAAGGTCACCTGGTTCAAGGCCACCACCCCCCCGAAGCGCATGGTCAGATCCAGGACCGCGAGCAGGGGAGTGGTCATGAGGTCTCTTTCCGGCAGAACAGGGCGCGTCGTGATTTCAGCAGGCCGCGGGGACGCCAGATCATCATCAGGACCATGGCGCAGCCAAAGAGCAGTCCCCGGTATTCGGAGAAATCCCGCAACGCCTCGGGCAGAACGGTCAGAATCACCGCCGCCCCGATCACGCCCGCCGTGGAGCCCATTCCTCCCAGGATGACGATGGCCAGGATGTGGGCGGATTCCAGGAAGGTGAACGAGGTGGGATTGACGAAGCCCTGGGAGGCGGCGAAAAACACCCCGCCCACCCCTCCGGTCATGGCCCCCAGGCCAAACGCCGAGAGCTTGACCGCCACATGATTGATGCCCAGGGAGCGGCAGGCGATCTCATCCTCCCGGAGGGCCTCCCAGGCCCGGCCCAGGGGCATGCGGCGCAGACGCCGGAGAAAGTAAACCATGGCGCAAACAACGAAGAACAATAACAGAAACAGAAAAATATCCCGATGAATGCCGGCGTGGGGGAGGTGGAAGAATTCGTGGAAGGTCGTTTTGTCCCCTCCCCCGTGGCGGCTGAACTCCAGGCCGAAAAACGAGGGGAACGGCACGCGCACCCCATTGGGACCCCCGGTGAAGTCCATCCAGTTGTTGAGCACCAGGCGCACGATTTCGCCAAAGCCCAGCGTGACGATGGCCAGATAATCCCCATGCATGCGCAGCACGGGAAAACCCAGCACCACCCCGAAACAGGCGGCCAGCAACGCCCCGAAGGGCAGGGCGGCCCAGAAGCCCAGGTCCAGGTATTTGAAGCCCAAGGCGTAACCGTAGGCCCCCACGGCGTAGAAGGCGACAAAACCCAGATCCAGCAGTCCCGCCAGCCCCACCACGATATTCAGCCCCAGCGCCAGCAGCACATAGATCAGGGCCAGGGTGGCCACGCTGAGCCAGTATTTGCCCACGACCCAGGGGAGAGTCAGGGCGGTGCCCACCACCAGCACCAGCAGCACCTGTTGATAGCGCTCGCGCCAATCCGTGGGGGCGGTGGTCCCGGGGAGGCGGACCCTGGGGTACGCCAGGCGGAACCAGTCCATCGCCAGCCGTCCCGCCACCACCGTCCCGGCCAGCCAGAAGGGGCGTTGCCAGTGGGAGAGCAGTTCGTAACCGGCCAGGGAGGCGCCGGTCAACGGCGCGAACAACAGCAGGGCGACCAGGCCGGTCAACAAGGCGTCCGGGAGCAGGGTTTTCCACACGCTGGCCATCACACCTTCTCCACCTCCGGGACGCCCAGCAGGCCGCTGGGCTTGAAGATCAACACCAGCACCAGCAGGGAGAAGGCGAAGACATCCTTGTAGTCCGTATTGACGAAGCCGGAGAAAAACGACTCCGCCAGACCCAGCACCAGCCCCCCCAGCATGGCCCCCGGCAGGGAGCCGATCCCCCCCAGGACCGCGGCGGTGAAGGCCTTGATCCCCGCGACAAAACCGATGAAGAAATCAAAGGAGCCGTAGTTGAAGGTGACCAGGGTGCCGGCCACCGCGGCCATGCCGGCTCCCAGGGTGAAGACGATGGAGATGATGCGGTCCGTATCCACCCCCAGCAGGGAGGCCATGACCCGATCCTGTTGCACCGCGCGGCAGGCGCGGCCCAGGGCGGTTTTGCCGATCACGTGTTGCAGTGACAGCATGCCCGCCAGGGCGGTGACGATGATCAGGAGCTGGGCGTGGGTGATCTGGACGAACTGCTCCGGGCCGCTCTCGAACAGGCGCAGGTTGCCATCGAGCAGGGAGGGCATGCCCTGACTGCGGGCGCCCTGGCTCAGGCGGACGTAGTTTTGCAGGATCAGGGAGATGCCGATGGCGGAGATCAGCGGAGCCAGCCGGGTGGAGTGGCGCAGGGGGCGATAGGCGATGCGCTCCACGGACCAGCCGTACAGGCTGGTGAAAGCGATGGTTGACAGCAGGACCAGCAGGACCGTCATCGGCACGGAGTGCAGCCCGAATGAGGTCAGAACCGCCAGAAAAATCGCGGTCAGATAGGCGGAGATCATGTAGATTTCGCCATGGGCGAAGTTGATCATGCCGATGATGCCGTACACCATGGTGTATCCCACGGCGATCAGGCCATAGACCGATCCCAGGACCAGCCCGTTGACCGCCTGCTGGGCAAGGAGGTGCAGATTCACGGTGGGAACTATTGCACCTCTTCGTATTTCCCGGCTTTGTTCCAGTGGTACATGACGTAATCCGACAGTTTGAGATCCCCCTTGGCGTTCCAGGTTTTGGTGCCCATGACCGTTTCCACGGGATTGGACTTGAGCCAGGCCGCCAGTTTGGCCCCTTCGGTGGACCGGGTCGCCTTCATGGCGGCGACGATGGCCTGGAGGGTGGCGTAGGAGTAGAGGGTGTAGCCTTCCGGTTCGTATCCCTCCTTGCGGAACGCCTCCACCACCGCCTTGCCCGCCGGGATCTTGCGCGGGTCGGAGCCAAAGGTCATGTAGACCCCTTCGACGAATTTGGGACCGCCCGCCGAGGTGACGAAGGTTTCGGAGACGATGCCGTCGCCGGAGATCAGGGGCGCGGTCATGCCCTGTTCCCGCATCTGGCGCACCAGTGGTCCCGCCTCGCCGTGCAGTCCGCCGAAATAGACCGCGTCGGCCTGCACGGAGCGCAGTTTGGTGACCAGGGCGTTGAAATCCTTCTCGCCCCGGGTCAATCCCTCGTAGAGGACCTCTTTCATCCCCAGGGTGGCGAGATGGGCTTTCATGGCGTCGGCCAGCCCCTGGCCGTAGGTGTCCTTGTCGTGGAGCACCGCCACCCGTTTGGCCCGCAGCTGTTTGACGGTGAACTCCGCGCCCACCATACCCTGCTGGTCGTCCCGGCCGCAGGTGCGAAACACGGTGGAAAAGCCCCGTTCGGTGACCATGGGGTTGGTGGAGGCGGGGGTGATCGACAGGATGCCCGCTTCCGCGTAGACTTCGAAGGCCGGGATGGTGGAGGAGGAGCAGAAATGGCCCACCACGGCGGCCACCTGTTCGTAGTCCACCAGGCGATTGGCCACCGCCACCGCCTGTTTGGGCTCACAGGCGTCGTCCCCTTTCACCAGTTCGATCTGCTGCCCGTTGACCCCCCCGGCGGCGTTGATGTCTTTGGCCGCCAGTTGCGCGCCCCGCCAGAACTGTTCCCCGAACGCCGCCGAGGCGCCGGACAACGGACCCGCCACGCCGATTTTGATGCCGCCCGCCTCCAGGCGCGTGGCGGCCATCATCAGCAGGAACAACGCACAAGCGATAATGGTTACTTTTTTCATACTTGTCCCCCAAAAATTATAATTGCCTTTGGTGGCAGAATGGTCGCTTCCCGGCAGGCTTGTCAAGCCTCCCCTTCCGTATCCACAATGGCGGCGGCGATGGCCTCTTCCGGGGTTTTGCCCCCCCAGACCACCCATTGCAACGCGGGGTGGAACCGTTCGGTCTCCTCCTCGATGGCGGCGATGACGTCTTCCAGTTGTTCCGGGCGCAGCTCGGAGCCGCGCAGGGGCAGGACGATCCTGAAGACCGGGGTGCGCTCCTCGCTCCAGATTTCGAAGTGGCCCAGCCAGACCCGTTCGTTCATCAGGGTGATGGTTTGGGCGGCCACGCTCATGAAACGCGGGGGGATTTTCAGGTTCAGGTAGACGTTGAACTGCAAAAACCCGGTATCGTCATGAAAGGCGACCCACAGGCGTTGATTGCCCCATTGACTGGGCATTTCGGCCCACAGTTCATACTCGTTGGCCCGTTCGGAGTTCCAATCCTGGCTGATGGCAAACTCTTCCACCACACCGATGGGGTTGTCCTGCTCGACTTCCGGCATGGAGGGAATCTGATCGTGAGATCGACCCATGGAGCCTCTCGCTATTTTCAAGTGATGATTACCAATACTTACCCGCCATTATGGTCCATTGTTTACGGGCAGGGCAAGTTCTGTTTTTGCGGTTTTTGGTTTTTTTTGTTTCAATCGATTGAAATGCAAATAAAAATTTTATAGCTGGAGAACCTTTGACGCAGGCGTGCCAGGGCTGATATTTTGATGGCATGGGCGTCACCGGCGATCGCCCGCAACAGGAGTCCTTTCATGAGAAATTATTTTTGGTTGTTGATAAGCGGTTGTGCCGGGATTGTGCTGTTGCTCGGATCGGGTGCGTGGGCGGAAACCATTCGCGTCAGTGGCACCGGAACCTTGATGTCGGCGGTCAGGCAGATCACCGAGGCGTATCGTCAACACCATCCGGAGCTGCAATTTCAGTTCTATTATCCGCCGATTGGCAGCAGCGGGGCCATCAAGGCCCTGACCAACGGGCAGCTGGATCTCGCCCTGACCGGTCGGCCCCTGAAAACCGGGGAGGAGGAGTCGGGCCTGGTGCAGGAGTGGCTCGGGCGTTCTCCTTTTCTGTTCGTCGTGCACCAGAAAGCGGCGGTGCGCCAGACCACCCTGGACCAGATGGTCGAGATCTACGCGGGTCGCCAGAAGGCGTGGCCGGACGGGTCGCGGATCCGGGTGATTCTGCGGCCCCTCGCCGATGCGGACACGGCCCTGCTCGCCGGCCTCTCCCCCGGCATGCGGCAGGCCATCGCCACCGCCCACGCGAACCGTCCACCCGGGGCCGCTCTGGCGGATACCGATATCGATCTCGCCGACATGGTGGAAAAGGTGCAAGGCGGTATCGGGTCTGTGGCGCTCGCCTTGATTCTGGCCGAAAAACGGCCTCTCAAGGGGTTGATCATGGATGGGGTCGAACCGACGGTCGCCGCCCTGGAGCGTGGCGCCTATCCCCACGCCAAACCCGCCTATCTGGTCATCAGGGCCGACGCGTCCCCGGCGGTGCGCGCCGTGGTGGATTTCCTGCGATCCGAGGACGGGAAGTCCCTGTTGTCCCGGTTCGGCATTTCCACCATCAGACCCTGATGCCCCATTCCTCGTCCCTGCCGCGACTGATCACCATCACCTCCGGCATCATCGCCGGATTGATCTGCCTGTTGCCCCCACTCATTCATCTGTTTTTGAGCGGGTATCACGTGCACAGGCAGGTACACATGGAATTGCGCATCCATACCCTTGTCTTGAACCGGTTCATCAGCACCCATCCCGACACCTGGTCCGTTCAGAGTGTTCGTCTGGCAGCCGCTCTGGAGGAGATCCACACCTCGCAAACCACCGTGAGGGTCCACCATCTGGCCGATGGCGCCAGGAAGGTGGCTTCCCAGGTGGAGGAAGCGCTTCCCTGGCCTCGATGGACCCACGGAGAGCACCTGTACGACTATGGCGAGGTGGTGGGGGAGGTGGAGGTCACCCTGACGTTGCGCCCCATCGTGATCTCCATCGTGCTGACGTTTTTGGTCAGCGTGTTTCTTGGTCTGATGGTTTTTTTCCCTTTGCGCACGCTCTCCATGCGCATCATGCGGCAGTCCATGGCCGCCCTGGCGGACGCCAAGGAGCTGGCCGAGGAGGCCAGTCGGGTCAAATCCGACTTCTTTGCCAACATGAGTCACGAGCTCCGCACCCCGATGAACGCCATCATCGGCCTCACCGAACTGGCGCTCCAGACGGAGTTGTCGTCCCGGACCAGGGATTATCTGCTCAAGGTTGTCAACGCGTCCCATTTTTTGTTGCGCATCATCAACGACATTCTCGATTTTTCCAAGATCGAGGCCGGGAAGCTGGAGATGGAGGCAGTGGATTTCGTGCTGGGGGAGCGTTTCGACCATCTGTCGGATCTGTTTCAGTGCGCGGTCGATGAAAAGCGCTTGACCTTGATCCTGCCCAGGACCCCGGAGTGCGGGTATGTGCTGACCGGGGATCCGTTGCGGCTGGAACAGATCTTGAGCAATCTGCTCGGCAACGCCATCAAGTTCACTCCGTCCGGGCAGGTCGAGGTGGGTGTCGGGAGCCTGGAGCCTGTGGCCGGTCAACCCGCCGGATCGGTGTGTCTGGAATTTTTTGTGCGGGATACCGGCATCGGACTGACCCGGGAGCAGATCGGGAAGCTGTTTCGTCCCTTCGCCCAGGCGGATGGCTCCACGACCCGCAAGTATGGGGGGACCGGGCTGGGTCTGACCATTTGCAAACGTTTGGTGGAGCTGATGCATGGAACGATCCGGGTGACCAGCCAGCCGAACCGGGGCAGCACCTTTTTCTTCACCATCCTGTTGCCCAGACAGGTGGCGAAGGAGGGGGGTCGGCTCCCGGAGGGGCGTCGGGAGCGGGGCGGCTCCTCCCTGGACGCCGGCGCGGTGCGCGGACGGATCGGGGGTGCCAGGGTGTTGCTGGTGGAGGACAACGACATCAATTGTCAGGTGGCGCGGGAGATCCTGCAGGGGGTCGGGTTGGTGGTGGAGGTGGCGGAAAACGGCTGGGAGGGGTTGCAGAAATGTGGGCGCGCCACCTTCGACCTGGTGTTGATGGATCTCCAGATGCCCGTCATGGATGGTTTCACCGCCACCCGCCGGATGCGTGAGCAGGTCGCGCTGCAGGGGATGCCCATTGTCGCGATGACGGCCCACACCATGGTGGAGGAGCGGGAACGGTGTCTGGCGGCGGGCATGAACGATCATGTGGCCAAGCCCATCGACAGGCAACAACTGTTCGCGGCCCTGTTGCGCTGGATCCCGCCTCGCGAGGGGATCGGGGGCGGGGGAGAGCTGCCGGATGCGCTCCCCGGGGGGGATCTCCTCCCCCCGCGGATTCCCGGCATCGACATGGAGGCGGTCATGGAACGGCTGGATGGCAACCAGACCCTGTTGCGTACCCTGCTGCTGGAGTTTCAAGGCAGTTACGCCTCCGCCCCGGAGCGGATCGCAGCGGTCCTGACCCGCAACCTCCGGGAGGAGCGGCTGGAGGCCGCCAGATTGCTGCACTCGATCAAGGGGATCGCCGGCAATCTGTCGGCCATGGAGGTGTACGAGTCCGCCCGGGCCTTGGAGGCCGGGCTCGTTGCGGACGAGGCGACCGGCCTGCCGGAGCGGTTCGACCGTTTCGCCGGGGCGATGCGCGTCCTGCTGGCGTTTGTCCCCACCCTGACCGTGGGGGCGCGGTGGGATGGCGTTCCCGCCCATCTTCCGCCGGTCGATCGGGAGCGGGTGACCAATCTCTTGCGGGAGCTGGCCGGGTTCATTCAAGACCAGGATTTCAACGCTCTGGCCAGGCTGGAGGAGCTGCGGCCCTGCCTGACCGATTCCATGGCCAGGGCCTCCTTCGATCGGCTGGCAGCCGACCTGGACCGTTTTGATTTCGCCACGGCGCGCACGGATCTCGCGACCCTGGCCGGACATCTGGGGATGCCGGAATCTTGTTGATCAACGCCTCCGTGAGCGACACCGCGGCCTTTATGGTTCTGCTGTAACCCTTCATCTTATCTTTTCTCGCAGTTGCTTCATACTGCATCCCATGAAAACAACATCACACATCGCAATCTTTCAGGCGGGTCGGCATGCGGATCAGAGCGGCACGACCCTGGAAATCACCGAAGCCGACCTGGAACGCACGGTCGCTGCCTATGACCCCGCCCGCTGGCAGGCGCCGTTGGTCATCGGACACCCGCGTCATGACGCCCCCGCCTGGGGTTGGGTCGCGTCATTGGAGTTGCGGCAGGGGACCCTGCTGGCGAACCTGGAGGAGGTGTCGCCCCGGGTGGTCGAACTGGTGACCGCGGGGCAGTACCGCAACGTCTCCGCCAGCTTTTATACCCCACAGGCCGCGTGCAATCCCGTTCCCGGCGTGTTCTATCTGCGTCACGTCGGTTTGCTGGGGGCGCAGCCACCCGCGGTGAAAGGGCTTCCCCAGGTCTCCTTCCAGGAGCCTGCCCTTGAGACGGCTTTGGCCATGGGGGAGGAGATGGCCACCACAATGCATTTATTCATGGAGAATCAAATGACTGAAACGGATGAAAAGAGAGATCTGGCCCAACAGCGGGAACTGCTGGCGGCCAGAGAGGCGGAGCTGGCCGCCCAGGCCAGGCGTTTCGAGGAACAGGCCAGGGAGATCGCCCAACGGGAGGAAGTGGTGAAAAAGAGCCAGAACGATCAGCAGCGCGCCAAAACCACCGAGTTCGTCGATGCCCTGATCGCCGAAGGGAAGATCCTCCCGAGATTCCGGGATGGTCTGTTGGCCTTCATGACCTTTCTGGCGGAGTCTGGGGTGGTGGCGTTCGCCGAAACCCAGGGGCAGATGGGGTTTCTCAAGGCGTTCCTCACCGATCTGCCCCCCCGGGTGGACTACGCGGAACGCACCCCCTCCACACGGGGTGGCCCGGACTCCATCCGGTTCCAGCTTCCGGATGGCTATACCGCCGACCCGGCGGGACTGGAGATGCATGGCAAGATCCTCTCCTACGCCAACTCTCATCAAACCGACTACCTCACCGCCGCCCTGGCCGTGAGCGCGTGACCGGACACAGGAGCCATCGACCATGAGTCAGCAGAGCATTTCCATCTTGACCTTGACCGTTGTGGCCAGCGGCACCATCGCAGCGGGCCGGGCGGTCGGTTTCAATGGGGCGGTCCTCTCCACCCAGGGTGGCAAGCCCATGGGGATCGCCATGACCGCCGCCTCCGGCGGGGCGGCCCTGGCGGTGGTCACCCACGGCACCGCCGTGGTCGAAACCGGAGGGGCCATCACCCTGGGGGCCGCGCTGATCGCGGATGCCCAGGGGCGGCTGATCCCGTCCACCGGCGCGCTGCAAGTGGCCACCGGGGTCACGCCGGTCACCAGTTCCGCCGCCAGCGGGGCCATTCTGCAAGGGGGCGACCTGCCGGAACACATCATCGGCGACGCCCTGCAACCCGCCTCCGGCGCGGGGGAGTTCATCGAAGTTTTGTTGCGTCGTTGATCCCCGGCCCATTCGCCCATTTTCAAGGAGTGATTCATCATGCCCATGTCCCCCAATCAGGTACGGGTCATCGATCCCGTGCTGACCGAAATCGCCCAGGGTTACCGCCACGCGGAGCATGTGGGCCAGGTGCTCTTTCCCAAGGTTCCGGTGCAGGTCTCCGGCGGTCAGGTGCTGGAGTTTGGCCGGGAGAGTTTCAAGCTTTATCAGGTGCGCCGCGCCCCAGGAGCCGCCACCAGGCGGATCCAGTTCGGTTTTCTGGGCAGAAGTTTCGCCCTGGTGCAGGACTCGCTGGAGGCCCAGGTCCCACGGGAGTACCAGCGGGACGCCAGCCGCGCTCCGGGTGTGGATCTGGCGCAGCGTTCCATCACCGGCGCGTTGCGGGCGCTCTCCCTGACCCTGGAATACGATCAGGCCCAGTTGGCCACCAGTGCGGCCAATTACGACGCCGACCACAAGGTCACCCTGGCCGGCAGCGACAAGTGGAGTGACGGCGCTTCCAATCCGGGCGGGGACATCGACGCGGGCCGGGAGGCGGTGCGGAGTTCCGTGGGGATCTATCCCAACACCCTGGTGCTCTCCGCCCGGGCCTTTTCCGTTCTCAAGACCCATCCCCAGGTGGTGGAGCGGTTCAAATACACCAGCCGGGACTCCGTCACCCCGGAGATGCTGGGGGCCTTGTGGGATCTGCAGAACGTGGCGGTGGGCAAGGCCGTGGCCTTCAACGACGCCGGGGAGGATATCGACATCTGGGGCAACAACGCCATTCTGGCCTACACCCCCCCCAAGTCTTCGGGCATGGAGGACCCCTCCTTCGGCTACACCTACACCATGCAGGGACATCCGTTGGTGGAGAAGCCCTATTACGAAAACAACGCCAAAAGCTGGATCTATCCGGTGACCTTCGAGCGGGTTCCGGTCCTGACCGGGATTCTCTCCGGTTTTCTGATCCAGAATCCGGCGTAACGGTCATGGCCCGTTACCTGGTGCGCACCCCATTGCGTCTGGATGGTCAGCGTTTCCCCCCCGGTTCCATGCTGGCCATGGAGCCGGAAAAGGCCAGGGAGTTGGTGATCTCCGGGGTCCTGGCGCCGGATCGGGAGGCGCCGCCTGCGCCGGAGGATCCCCTGGTCGCGGCCCTTGGGCGTCTGGATCCGGGGGAACCTGGTCATTGGACCCGTGACGGCAAACCGCGGATCGAGACCCTGAGCCAGTTCGCCGGGCGTCTGGTGAGCGCCAGGGAACGGGATAGGCTGTGGCGCGCCAGGGAGGCCGGGCCATGAGCTATGCGACCGCGGCGGATATGCTGCTCTGGTACGGGGCCAGGGAACTGGCCCAGTGCGCGGTTCCGGATGATCTGGCTCCGGTGGGCGCGGAGTTGATGCGGCGGACCATCGG
>JADGCR010000249.1 GCA_015228895.1 Magnetococcales bacterium | reverse complement strand
CTTGGCCAACATCACCAACGAGCCCCCCGCCTTCTGAAAACGATCCACATAACTGTCCATGCGACCCGCCGTGGTGGGACCGAATGAACCGGAAGGCAAACCAGCCGGCTGCTTGGCGGGTCCGGCATAATAGACGATGTGATCCTTGAAATAGTCCGGCATCCCCTGCCCCTGATCCAAACGCTCCTGCAGACGGGCATGGGCGATGTCGCGGGCCACGACAATGGGACCGGTCAAGGACAAACGGGTCTTGATGGGATGCCTGCCCAGCTCCGCCCGAATGGCGGCCATGGGTTGATTGAGATCCACCTGCACCACCGTGGCGTTCGACACCCTCGCCTCTGGCAGAAAACGGGCAGGATCCCGCTCCAACGCTTCCAGCCAAATGCCGTTTTCATCGATCCGGGCCTTGATGTTGCGATCCGCGGAGCAGGAAACCCCCAACCCCACCGGACACGAAGCCCCATGCCGGGGCAAACGGATCACGCGGGCGTCATGGGCAAAATATTTGCCCCCGAACTGGGCACCCAATCCCAGCTTCTGCGCCAGCTCGACCACCTTGACCTCGAATTCACGATCCCGCAACGCCCCTCCCAAACCATCCCCCTGTTCCGGCAGCTGATCCAGATAACGGGCCGAAGCCAGCTTGACGGTCTTGAGGGTCATCTCCGGAGAGAGCCCGCCCACCACCAGGGCCAGATGGTACGGAGGACAGGCGGAGGTGCCCAGACTCTTCAACTTCTCGGCGACGAAATTCAACAGGTTCTCCGGGTTCAGCAAGGACTTGTTCTGCTGAAACAGAAAGGTCTTGTTGGCGGAACCGCCACCCTTGGCCAGAAAAAGAAATCTGTAGGCCGCTCCATCCACCGACTCGATGTCGATTTGCGCCGGGAGATTGGTGCCGGTGTTCTTCTCTTCATACTCGGTGATGGGAGCCACCTGGGAATAACGCAGATTGTTGTCGGCGTAGGTCTGAAAAATCCCCCTGGACAACGCCTCCCGGTCTCCACCCCCGGTCCACACCTGTTGACCCTTCTTGGCCACCACCGTGGCGGTGCCGGTGTCCTGACAACTCGGCAACACCATGCCCGCGGCGATATTGGCGTTCTTCAACAACTCCAACGCCACGTAACGGTCGTTTTCCGATGCCTCCGGATCATCCAGAATGTCGCGCAACTGCTGCAAATGCGTCGCTCGCATCAAAAAAGAGACATCCCGCATGGCCTCCCTGGCCAGCAGCGTCAATCCTTCCGGCGCCACCTTGAGCATGGGCTGACCCCCAAACCCGTCAACCGAGACGTAATCACGGGTCAGCAAACGGTATTCGGTCTCATCGGGACCCAAGGTGAAGAGTTCGCGATACTGGAAATTGGCCATGTGGTTTGATCTCTTGGGCAAAGGGGTTCAATGGGGAGTCCACGCACAATCGTAGGCAACCATGGACGCAAATGCAATCTCTGTTCTCAACTTCCCAGGCTGGAGACGACAAAATCCGGTCGAATGCCCCTGGCGTCACACAAAGCCTCCAGGTTCCCCTCCCAGCCCACACACGCTCCGGAAAGGGTCAGACAACTGGCAAATCCCATGGCCTTCGCCCCCAGAATGTCTGTATCCAGGGTGTCGCCCACCATCAAAACCCTCTCGGCAGCCACCCCGGGAAACCCCTGGCGCGCCTGCTGAAAAATGGGAGGGAACGGTTTGCCGATGCCCTCCAAAGGGGTGTGGAATCGTTCGGCCAGCTCCATGGCGGTGAAACCGGCCACCACCTCCAGGCTCCCCGGCCCCTTGGGCGCCACCAGATCCGGATTGGCCAGCAACACCGGCAACGGCTTCTGTTGCAGCAATCGGGTCAACGACCGCTCCTGCTCCCCCCCGTAATAGTCCCGATTGCTGCACATGAGCACATATTCCGCCTCCTCCAGCCGCCAGGGCGAGGAGTCCGCATTGACCATGAGGGATTCCGGTCGCGGGGCGTAACATTCGGCGCTCTCCCGACTGCCCACCAAAAAATAGGGACGATCCCGATACCGGGAACGGGCGACATAATCCCCGACCACCATGCCGGAGGAGAGCAGCTCTCCCTCCTCCAAGACGAATCCCATCTCCCCAAGCCGACGCAGTATGCCCTGTGGCGACTGGGAGGCGTTGTTGGAAACCACCCGGAACGAACGCTTTTGCGCCCGCAACGCCGCCACCGCCTGAACCGAACCCGGAATGGCCTCCCGGCCCACATTCAACACCCCGAAGGCATCCAACAGGATGACCGCGAAATGGCGCGCCAGAGAGGCGAACGAGGTCCGTTCCATGGCCCCCCGCCGCAACACCCCATCCAGTTCCGGCGTGTCCCGACACAGCATCTTCCGATAGCGGGCATAACGGACCGTCAACCCCTCCTGGGAACCGGCTTCTGGTTTCTCGCTCATTTTCTCTCTTGTTCCCCTGGTTGCAATCGAAAAGGTGATGGATGGCAGAACAGGGAGCGGTTCCCACCCGAAACCCACCCAACGGACACCCCCCTCACCCCGCTTTTTCCCACAATTTTTCCCCTATACACACATCAAAATTTTTTTTATTATGGGGCAGGGGAGAAATTTTTTCAATCCGAATATCACTCAATCTTTACGAATAGGTATCGTCCCATGAGCTTCTCCGATACAAGATTAAGAGTTTTTTATTCGGTGGCCAAACATCTGTCATTCACACGCGCCGCAGAAGAGTTGTATCTGACCCAACCTGCCGTCACGTTTCAAATTCGCCAACTGGAAGAACATTTCAATACCCGGCTCTTTGACCGTCATCACAACCGCATCTCCTTGACCGACGCGGGGCAATTGGTTTTCAACTATTCCGATCGCATTCTGGAGCTCTATCGGGAGACGGAGAAGGCCATCAACGAAATGACCGGGGTCACCCGTGGCGTCGTCAAGCTGGGAGCCACCACCACCTTGGGAGAGTATCTGTTGCCCCGCCTTCTGAGCGGTTATCACGAAGGATTTCCCGGAGTTCAGGTGCGCCTGACGGTCCACAACACCCGCATGGTGGTGCGCAGACTGGAAGACGCCACCATCGATGTGGGCATGGTGGAAGGGCCGGTGAACAACAAAAACATCATGGTCTCTCCCTGCATGGAAGACGAACTGGTGCTGATCATGGCGCCCAACCATCCCATGACCAAACTGGATGAAATTCCGGTGCATCGTCTCAAGGAGTATCCTTTCGTCTCCCGCGAGGAGGGGTCCGGCACCCGTGCGGTCATCACCGATCTGTTGGGCAAATTCGGGGTCAGCTACGAGCAGTTGGACATGATCCTGGAAATGGGGGCCACGGAATCGGTCAAGGCCGCGGTGGAAGGGGGGGTTGGCTTCAGCATCGTCTCCCTGATCTCGTTGCGCAAGGAGCTGGCCTTGAAGTCCCTGGTGATCCGGCGGATCAAGGAAGGCCCTTTGAAACGGCGTCTCAATTTTGTCTATCAAAAACAGAAATTTCGCTCAAAAGCCGTGGAGGCTTTCCTGCAGTTTGCCACCATGCGCTGCAGCGAATCATTTGGTGGATGATTCAGACCATCATCTGGCTTGCGGAGGGGGGGACCAGTGACATTCATTTTGAATCAACTGAAAAATATCGCCTTCACCAGCAAGTTGTATT
>JADGCR010000248.1 GCA_015228895.1 Magnetococcales bacterium | reverse complement strand
GGAAGGGGATGGACTCCATTTGCAACTTGCCCGCCTCGATTTTGGAGAAATCCAGAATATCGTTGAGAATGCCCAGCAGACCGTGGGCCGAGGCGTTCATTTTGGTGAGATAGTCCCACTGCTTGTGGGTGAGGGCGGTTTTTTGCATCAGATGGCCCAGGCCGATTATGGCGTTCATCGGGGTCCTGATTTCGTGACTCATGTTGGCCAGGAAATCGGATTTGGCCTGATTGGCGGTATCCGCGGTGGCCTTGGCGTGACGCAACTCTCCCATCAACCGGGTTTGGGTCTCCTGTTTTTCCCGCAAGCCGTCGGCCATGAGATTGAAGCTGGTGGCCAGCTCCAGCAACTCCTTCCAGCCCCGCGCCAGCTTCGTGTCGATCCGTCCCTCACCCACGGAGTCCAGCGAGGTCTGCGCGAAGCGGGTCACATGGCGGGTGAGACGACGGATGCCGCCGGCGATCGACAGGGCGACCAGCACCGACACCAGAGCGAACGCCGCGCCGAGAAACAGGCTGAATTGACTGAACTTCTGCACCAGATTCCGCACCATCCGCTGTTCGGCCTCCCTGGAGACCCCACTGGCGAAGGTGACCAGCAGCTCGGAGGTGCCGTCGTCGAAGAAACTTTTTTGCACCAGGTGGTAGCGGGTCTGGATTTCCTGGATGTCCATGCCCTGGATGAATTGTTCCGGGTGGGTGCTGGCCAGCAGTTTCCGGGTCGTGTTGGACCACATGACGGCGATGAAATGCCGGTCCGAGAGGTTCAACGCCTCCTTCATGAAGGTGTCGTCCAGGAACGTGACGGCGAGCAGCTGGCCCAACACCTGGTCGCCGGCATCCCGGATCTCCCTGGAGACGACGTGGGTCGCCATGGAGGCATGCATGATCATCCTGCCACCCGCGAACCCTTCCAGGGCCATCGGCGTGAGCAGGGCAGAAAAGTCGGGCGGCGGGCTGTTGTCGAGGCTGTTGTTGTAGATTTCGCGGAGGCGCCGTTCCCCGTCCAGCAGCAGCAGGAAGGTGGGTTGGGCAATGGCGCGCACCAGGGAGGCCGGGGGCATCCAGCGGGGCAGTCGTCGATGCACCGTCGGGGCCTCCGGCGGGTTGTGGTTCCTGGCCGGCCCGGTCAGATACTGGATCAGGTTCACATGGGCCGCGTAGATCGCCGCCGCATTGATGGACGCCTGTACCCGGCGGTCGAAATCCTGTCGGTGAATCTTGATCTGATCTTCAAGTTCCCGGGTTTGATGGTCCGAGAAATAGCTGTCCAGAAACCGGTGCTGCTGCCAGAAGATGACGGAGAACGCCATGCTGCCCACCAGCGCGTTGATCAGCATCATTTTCCAGAAGATGCCGCTTCCAGGAAACAGGCGGCCGAAGAGATCGGGAAGCATGGAGGTCGGTGGTCCGTTCCGGTCAATGACGGGAGTGATCTTCCGGTTTGCCCACCCCGGTGCCCGCGCCGGTGTTGATCCGTCCGCCCGGTTCGGCCACCACTTCGTCCCCATGGAAAACCCATCCGGCGGCGCGCAAACGGGAGGCCGGCACAAAACCATGTTCGACCCCCAAGGCTTCGACCTCTTTCATCATGAAGGCGACCAGTTCGTCGATGTGTTTGTTGCGGATCCCCTTGTCCTCCCACAGGGCCAGGGCGAAGGTGCGATACAGGGGATATTTCAGGGAGGCCACGGCGGCCTGGTCGTGGGGGTCGTGTGCCTCCACCCGCAGGAATTTGGGCGCCTTCTCCTTTTGGTAATGCATGATGTTGGTGAAGGTCTCGTAACCGATCGCCCCGGGATTGGCCATGACCTCCGAGACCATGTCCGGGATGCTGCTGACGGACTTCATCCGCGGGCTGAACAGGTTCTCGTTGTCCAGCAGCAGACGCCAGTGACCGGGGCGGGCCTTGCAATGGAGCCTCCCCACGACCTGCAGGGGCAGGTTGGGAGCCTCCTTCAGATCCTTGATGTCCGTCCAGCGGGCGTATTCACCCAGATAGATCTTCTGGAGTTGTTCTTCCGTGAGGTTGCTGACCGGGTTGTCGGGATGGACGATGAACACCTTGGCCGCGACCCCCAGGGTGTGATGCTTGATCCCCGGCAGACGTTGAGGCAGATCCGGGGCGCAACAATAGCCCGCCAGATCCACCTGCTTCTTGGCGACGAAACCATCCGAGATGCCGCAGGTGCCTTCCTGGTTGACGATCCGGATCCCCTTCTTCTTGCCGTATTCGGCGATCTGTTTTCCCAGCATCAGGAAAATCTGCTGGTCCAGGGTGATGGCCACGTCCGCGCGTTCCTTGATGGCCCCCGCGTCGTATTCGATGGGGCGTTTGATCCACTCCTCCGGCATGGTGACGATCTGGCGGGGATCGGTGAACGGCGCGCCTTGCAGGGCGTGGTCCGGCGCGGCCAGCGCAACCGTTTGCCATCCGAGCAGCGCAATGGTCCAGGCCAGAGTCCTGTTGAAGAAAACACGCATGGCGAGACTCCTTTAATCCGGTGTGTGTGGAAAGGTGGGGTCGTGGACCCGTTCCTCCAGGTCGTCCCGAGAGGGGTTGATGGCCAGTTGGTTCCTGACCCTCTGGCGCACGATGGCGGGATTGAAAGGCTTGGTGATGTAATCCACCGCCCCGATTGCCAACCCTTCGGTCTCCGTGTCCGGGGCCGAAACCGCCGTGATGAAAATGACCGGAATGCGCGCGGTCACGGGATTGGCCTTCAAACGTCTGCAAACCTCCATCCCGTCCATGTCCGGCATCAGGATATCCAACAGGATGAGATCCGGCATTTTTTCCGCCGCCATGAGCAGGGCGGATTGCCCGCTTGTGGCGAAGAAGGTATGGTAATCATCGCATAAAAGTTCATCGAGCAGCAGGATGTTTGAGCCCATGTCATCGACAAGCAGGATGCCTGGCCGTCCGGCAGAGGGGTCGATCGTCATTTCACTGCTGTTTTTTCAAGGTGGTATCGTACCTTTTCCAGCACGATTCCGGCTTCGATGGGCTTGATGATGTAATCCACCGCCCCCATTCGCATGCCCACGGACTCATATTTCGGGTCGCCCATCGAGGTGATGAACAGAACCGGAATCTCCTGGGTGACCGGGTCGGATTGCAGGATGGAGCAGACCTGGTAACCATCCACGCCCGGCATGACGACATCCAGCAGAATCAGGTCGGGTCGTTGCTCCTCGACCGCTTCCAGCGCGTCCAGTCCGTTGGTCGCGAAGAGCACGCGATAGTGATCCTGCAAAATTCCGTTCAGAATTTCGATGTTGATGGGTTGGTCGTCCACAACCAGGATGGTCGCTTTCGTCTGTTTGGCCGTCGCGTTCATGAGTGTCATGGTGTCATGGTTTGTGATCGCTGTTAACAATTGATTCATCGATTGGATAAATTTGGTCCGTTGAATCCAGGAAGTCAAAGAAAAAGTGCGCATTGGCGGTAAAATCGATTTTTTGGTCTTGACTTGAAATCCCCATCCCGTTCAATCTTGGGTTTTTTTGAACGTTCGATAATGGATTGGGAAAAAAAAAGCGGTATGGGTTGATTCAACTTAATTCTACATGGAGAAAGAGTGTTATGGGTCATTCTGTTCGGGTTGCCACTCCCTCGTTCCGGCGCACCGCTGCCCTGGTGGCATGCAGCATGGTGGTCGCCGGT
>JADGCR010000247.1 GCA_015228895.1 Magnetococcales bacterium | reverse complement strand
GGGAGGGGGGCTCTGGCCGTGGGGAGAGGGGGGAGGCCGGGCCGTTGTTGCAGGCTGTCGCCCGGACCCTTCTGGGATGGCGACCGGGGGGGGATTTCGGGCCGATGAAGATGGCCGCGGCCCCCGGTCCGGTCCATTCACCGGGTTTTGCCCTGTTCCCCCTGCGCTTCGTCACCCGGATGATGGTGCAGGGTTCATGAGGAGCCGATCACGATGAAACGGTTGGGGGAGGTGGTGTTGCCGGATGGTGTGCTGTGGCGGGATCGTTACGAGGCCGCGCCCGTGGAGCAGACGGTGGTCCGAACTCTGGGCGGAAACCCGGTGATCTGGGCCAGACGGGTGGCGGGTACTCCCGTCACCCTGCTGGCCCAGGAGGACGCGGCCTTTTTGCCTCTGGCCACAGTGGAGGCCCTGGCCGTCATGGCGGCCCAGGCCGGGGCCTCCTTTACCCTGATCTGGGAGGGGTGGAGCGGCACGGTCTGGTTCCGCCACCAGGAGCCTCCCGCCTTTTCGGCGACCCCCTTGTGGCCACACCACGAGCGGTTCACCGGCATGATCAAACTGATGCATTATTGATATTGGAGAGTTGCGGCATGGCCATTCAGACCAGCGAAATCAAGTGGTACCAATCCCAGAGCGTCAACGATACCGCGGGCAACGGGGGATTGATGTCGAGCGACGAGATCCCGGACGGGGTCAAGAACAACGTGTGGCCGGACGTGCCCCAGGCGGAGCGGAGCGCGGGTTCGGTGAAATACCGCAAGACCTTCATCAAGATCGCCAATGACGACGATCTGGCCCTGCTCACCCCGCGGGTGTTCGTGGAGACCCACACCCCTGGAGATGACAGCGTGGTGCTCATGGCCGGGAGCCAGACCGACACCCAGGGGGACGCGGTGGGTTACACCCGCTTTTACGGGGCCGGGGACCTGGATGGGGATGTGCTGGCCGGGGACAACGCTTTGGAGGTCAATGTGGAGAGCGGCAACGGGGCCGGGGGCCACGAGATTTTTCGCGACGGGGACCTGATCCGCGTCTCGGACAAGAGCAGTGTGGACGCGCTGGCCGGCAACGCGGAGTTTTTGCGACTGGCCGGCTCCGGGGGGGTCTCCTGGAACGGAACCCTGGCCACCCTGACCCTGGCCGGCGGGGTGACCCTGGGCAGCAACTACCCGGCCAGCGCCACCCGCGTGGCTTCGGTCATGGAACCGGCGGATATCGAGGCCTCCTTCTCCGGCTGGCAGGAGTCCTCCGTGGCCGGAACCTACGACGAAGGGGCCCATCCCCCCCTGGGTGACCACATCGGCACCATCGAGCAGACCTGGACCCTCACCTTCACCAGCGGAACCGGCTTCACCTGCGCGGGGAACACCAGGGGCACGGTGGGGAGCGGGACCCTCGGCGGCGGGAGTTTCGCCCCAAACAATCCGGATTTCGGCAAGCCCTATTTCACCCTGGTCAACACCACCCCGCCCTGGGGCGGAACCTGGGCCGGCGGGGACTCCATCACCTTCACCACCCATCCCGCCTCCCTGGCGGTCTGGGAGAAGCGGACCGTGCCCCCGGGGGCCGGCAGTCGTTCCGGCAACAAGGTGATCGTGGCCATCAGTGGAGAGAGCGCGTGACCACCCTGGAGGCGGGTTTGCGTCTGGACTTCGTGCCCCGTCGGGAGCTCAACCGGGAACCCTTTGTCCTGCAGACGGTCACCGACCGGGGGTCCCAGCCCATCCAGGTCCGGCCCATGTACGTCCCCGCCTGGACCAGGGACCCCAGGGAGTACGCGGACTATCTGGAGCAGGCCCTGGTCATGGAGGTGCCGGGGCGGCGGCGGGTGCGGCTCTACTGTTCCCGGACCCTGGCCCGGAACGCGCGGCTGCTGGTGCTGGGGGGAACCCACCAGCCGCTGGGACGCCGCCAGGAGCCGCTGCTGGAGATCCTCACCTGGGTGCGGGCCAATACCCGGCGGCTCCGTTTCTGTCATGATCAGCCCGCCATGCGGATCGTGGACCACACCCTCTTTTATAACGCCCTGGGAGAGGAGACCTCGCTGCCGGATTACGATCAGGAGAGCGGCACCTTTCATCACCCCCAGGAGGTGACCGGGGCTGTGCTGGTGGAGTATTTCCCCGGCTTCAGCCTGTATGACATCGAGTACGACACCGGCGCGGGACAGATTCCGGCGGAGTGGTTCCGGGAGATCAGGCTCTCCTGGCTGGCGGGCAACATCCACCATGCCGCCATCCCCCCGGTGCGGGTCATCGCCCTGGGGCCCCAGAGCGCGGACCAGCTATCGTTTCCCAGGGATTTCTGGCCGGAACACGCCTCGGTGCGCACCGGCTACCGCTCCTCGTACACCCCGCAGATCGAATCCACCAGCCAGGGGTACAAGGTGACGCCCCAGGCTTTGGAGGATCCCTGCTGGCGGCGTTGCAAGGAGCTGGTCCAACCGGATGGCTCCTATCTCACCGCCGCCGAGATGCAGGCGATACGAGACTGCGTGCAGGCGGAAAAGACACCCAAATACCACTATGTGGAGGAGTCGCGCACCATCCGCGTGGAGCGCGTCACCGCTCCGGACAACCCGGAGATCTATCTCGACGTGGCCCGTCCCGTGGAGCTGGTGATGCGGTTGAAACGGGCGGACGGAGGGGTGTGCGACAATCAGGCCGCTTCCGGTTGCTGTCCCGAGTTGCGGCTGCGTTTTTCCGGCGGGGCGTGAAGGGTCATGAGCGGGGCCGCCCTCACCTTCGTGGATCCCGGTCCCTTCGACCAGATCATGGCCTTTGCCTTTCCCGCCGTCACCTATCGCTTTCGCATCCTCCGGGATGACGGCCTGCTCTTCGCCCCGGAGAGCGACGAGGATGTGGATCTCCTCCTGTACGACGAATTCTGGAACCCCCTCTTTTCGGGCAACACCCGGGCAGACCCGGAGTTGAGCTACAGCGAGGAGATTCCCGGCCTGATCGTCGGGTTCGGCTATCACGCCCCCCATTATACCGTGGCGTTCAGTCTGACCGTGGTGCGGGAGGTGTTGCAGCGGCATCGTTACGATTTCCTGGTCCATGTGGTGACCGACGGCTCCCGGACCCTGGAGACCACCTATCCCCGGTGTTTTGTTCCGGGGTGCGCGCCGGTGGCCATCACACCGGGCAGTCATGACCTGCGCATCCCTTTCTGGAGCAAAGAGACCGAAGAGACCGCCATCACGCCCACCACCATCATCCGAACCACCACGTTTCAATCCAGCGTGCCTTACAGGGCGCGCTTCACCATCGCCAACGCCTGGGGGCGGTTCCGCTTTCCCGTGATGGTGGTGTCGTGGACCCCGGACTCCGGGCTTTCCGGGTGGAGCCACGCGTTGCAATTCACCGTCAACTGCTCCGGGCTGGCCATCCACCTGCCGGCCCAGTCCATCCAGGGTCTGACCCCCCCCGCCCACACCCCGGTTTCCCCATTGGATCATGTGACGAGCGTTTATTACAATCTGGAAGTGGCCCTGGCGCTGGGTTCCTGCGCCTCGGTCTGGAACGCAACCCGCGTCGGGGTCGCGACCGATTTCGGCTATGCGGCGAGCATCCCCTTCGCCTCGTTCGACCTGGCCCTGTTCGACGGCGAATACGACCTGCCGGGGGTGCAGGAGCCGAACACCTCCGGCAGAACCTACAGG
>JADGCR010000246.1 GCA_015228895.1 Magnetococcales bacterium | reverse complement strand
ATACCGGCGATGGTGTTGAGGATAGCGTCGCCGTTTGCATCCACATCGACATTGCCATCGCCACGGATGATGTTGTTCAGGCCGTTGCCGTAGCCATTGCAGTGATCGTCGTCATCAGCAATGCCCATGTCGGTGAGGGTCAGGTTTTCCTGGTGGGCACCCAGGGCGCGGCTGCCCAGGCTGTTGATCAGGTCAACGCCATGCTCGTGTTTTTCGATGACCACATCGCCAGCTTCCACGTTGTAGGTGTCGCTGTTGTGGCCGCCGATGAGGACATCGCTGTCGCCGTCGCCAGCGCCGCCGGTGAGCACGTCGTTGCCGCGGCCGCCTTCGATGCGATCGTTACCGTCACCGCCGTTGAGGACGTCGTTGCCATCTTTGCCGGTGATGTAGTCGTTACCCAGGTAGCCATCAATGATATCCGCGGCAGCAGCGCCGAAGATGCGGTCGTTGCCGCTCAGCATCCAGGCATTCATGGAGTTGGTATCGATGAGGTCGTGGTAATCGGCGACGGTGATTCTGCCGAAATCGGCTACCGGGCCGTAGCCAGCGCGGATGGCGGTGATGAGACCACCGTCCAGGGCGCCGGTTTCGTTGTCATAGTGGAAGTTGCGACCGATGTAGGTGTACACGCCACCGAAGGAAGCACGGATGGAGGTAGGGGTACCCACTGCGGATTCCCAGGTGCCCAGGCTGTTAGGCAGCCAACCGGTGGCGGCGCCGGGGCCAACGTTCAGCATGCTATCGTCAGCCGCGATGTGAGTATCGTTCTCATTTGCACGAATTGTTGCCATTTCTACTAACTCCTATATAGACCAGTCGTTTGAGTTCAGATTGGGAAAAGCACGCAAGGATCCGGGCTGTTGCGTGTTTTTGCATGGGGAGGGGAAAACCCTCCCTCATGCAGGGTATGGCGGACCTTTGTTAAGATCAGAAGGTCATCTTGATGTCGGCCATCAACTGATGCATGCTGTTTTCGCAGTTGTTGGTGGCGCACAGCATACGACGGCCTTGAGCGGTGAAGCTGGGATCAACCCATTGACCGGTCAGGGAGAGGACGGTGTCCTGCTGGATGGGGGTGGAGAGGATCAAAGAACCACCCCAGGCGCTACGCACCAGCACTTCGTCGGAGCCAGCAGAGTAAGGATTGTTGCCTTTGTAGGTGCTGTCCAGATCTTCACGAGCGGTGTGGGCATAGTCCAACATGGGACGGATGGTCCAGCCGCCAGCGTTGATGGTCAGGCCGGCACCGATGCCCCACATGTTTTCGGTGGGGGAGGACAGGCCGTAGTTGGAAGAGGTGGCTGCGCCAGCGGCGGGACCCGCACCCCAGCCATTACCCACACCAATACCGGTCCCGGCGGGGGCCAGGTTGGCAGAGTTGCCGGCACCCATGGCCAGGTTCATCAGGTCACGACCGTTGGGGCCGCTCTGATCCCAGGTGGGGGACCATTCGGGGGTGGTGTTGGAGATGTTGGTGAAGTCGGAGCCAGCGTAGAAGGCGTAGGCGTTCCATCCACCGAAGCCGGTTTTGCCTTTGGCGCGCAGGGCCACCAGGAAGTCATCCCCTTCCAACTGCTTGCCAGCGGTGGTGTAGTTGCGGCTGCGCATGTTGTTGGTGATGCCGTCCATGCCGGCTTCGTAGATCAGGGTACCGGTGAGTTCGATACCGGAGATGGCGGTGTTCAGGGTCAGGGCCAACCACCAGTCATGCAGGGAGCCGCCGGGGGAGCTGGCGAAGGCATTGGCCACGGCGCTGTTGCTGGAGGCGGTCAGGTAGGCCAGGGTGGCCTGGTAGTTGATGTTGGAGACTTTACCCAGCACGGACAGGGCATAGAGGTCCACATCGTCCTTGTTGGCGCCTTTGGTTTGGCCGTCGGTATCGGGCACTGCCAGGGTGGTGCCGCCGCCGATATTGCCTTCGTTGACTTTGACGGCAGCGCCGACAACAGTCACATCACCGAAGGTTTTGGACAGCATGATGGTACCGAAAGCGGTGGTGTCGTTGTTGATCAGGATATTGTCGTTCATGGCCAGGGGCATTTCACCGACTTTCACGCCCACACCCCAGGCTTCGGTTTCCAACCACATCTGGCGGATATCCCAGTTGGCATCGCGGCCAGTGGCGCCGACTTGGGCAGCGATACCGCCGGGGCCGTTGGCATCGTTGTCAGCGGACAGCAGGCCGGTACGGGTGCCCACATCGGCACCGGACACGGTCTGGGAGTCGATCACACGGACACGCATGTGGGCATGGGACTTCTCGGAAGCCTTCATGTCCAGGTTCAACTGCAAACGATGGCTCCACAGATTCATGTCATCAGCGTTCTGGCGGCCACCGCTGAAGGATTCATCCGTGATGTTGTCATCGGCGTTGCTCACACGGAACATGTAATAACCACCGATTTTGACTTCTCCTGCTTCGGCGGAGGGACCCGCGAGGCTGATAGCGGCCAGTGCAGCAGCGCCCAACAAGATTGACTTCTTCATTCCGACTCTCCTTATGCTTGGTTATTGTCTTAGCTTTTGGCTTTTTGCCTGTGATTGGATCGAACGCGGTTCAACAGGACAGTTTCTACCGATTGTTTCTGACCAGGGACCTTGCACCTGGGTTTTTGGGGCGGTGTTTCTCACCCCGTGGTGATCCCATCCCTTGGTTGGACTTTGTTCCCCGCTGGAGCTGGTTAATTCGTTTCTGCGAGTCAGCCCCCCGGTGTGTCTTTCCTGCAACCCTGTTACAAATATGCAACACGGGGTGAGGTTGCTTTTACCAGATTGGCGAAGGGGCCGTCAAGAAAAAAATTTCACAATTGGCGGATTTCTTGTTTTGCCTCATTTATCCTTGGTGGCGGGGAAGGCCGTTGGGGAATGCTCATTGGATAATCAATTTCCATGCCAGAATCTCGCAACAATACAACGCGCTGATATATAACAATAAAATAAACAATGGTCCGAATTGGTCAACCCCTGTCAATCAGAGAATGAAGGAATTTTGTCGCCCCAAGGGCATGCCCGATAGTGGAAAAATGACACACTTGGTGCGTATGTGTGACAAAAATGCAACAAAACACGAAAAGGGCACAGATCCGCTTGAGAAGGAGGACGGGTCTACCGATAACCAGAGGCAGGATTTGGTTGAGGATTGCTCCTGCATCCTTTACAATGCCCACCCATTATAAAAGACTATGTGCTGGATCACCTACCAACTTGGCGAATGGATCACTTCCCATGCAAATTACAATGATCGGTGCAGGCTATGTCGGACTGGTTTCCGGCATCTGTCTGGCGGAACTGGGTTTCGATGTCATTCTGGTGGATAACAACGCAGAACGGGTGGCCATGCTGGTGGCCGGTAAAATTCCCATTTATGAGCCCGGACTGGAAGACTATATGGTGAAAAACCAGGCCCGCCTGCGCTATACCACGGACCTGGCGGGTGCGGTGGGCAGCAGCCAGGCGGTTTTCATCGCCGTCGGCACCCCGGAAGGGGAGGATGGTTCGGCGGATCTCCAATATGTCTATGAAGTCGCCCGGGACATCGGTCGCAGCCTGCGGCACTTTACCGTGGTGGTGGACAAGTCCACCGTGCCGGTGGGAACAGGGCGGGAAGTGACCCGCATCATTCGCGAAGTCAACCCCCAGGCCGAATTCGCCGTGGCCTCCAATCC
>JADGCR010000245.1 GCA_015228895.1 Magnetococcales bacterium | reverse complement strand
TCGGGGGGGATAATCCCCCCGAACCCCCGTATATCTGAATAGTTACCCTTTGACTTTCAATAAATCCTTTTAATTAATAAAAAGGGTTGGGGGAGTCTGAGGGGGAGCTCTGCTGCCCCCTCAGGGTTTTTCCTTGCCTTTCCCTTTAAAAATATTACCGCTGTTCAGGATCCTGCACAGCGCATATTCGTTTCAACGGCAAAAGGAAGAGTCCCAGGGTGCTGCCCTGGATCCGTCGGGGGGGATAATCCCCTCCGAACCCCCATCTACCTGAACAGATGGCAACTTTCGAGTATTCAGCCCCGCCTTCACCATCAAGGGCCAGCTCACCCTGCGTTCCCCCTCCCCCCACATCGTGGCCAACCGCTGCTCCAGCGCCACCACCGGATCCTGTCCCGTGGCCTTGAGACAGGCCCCGGTCGCCGACCAACTGCGCAAATAGCCCATCAATTCCGCCAAACACCACGACTGCGCCATGCAGAACTCGGGAACCTCCCCGATCGGATCAAAGGGAAACGGCAGCTCCCGATACCCCGTCTCCACATGATGTCTCTCCGGCGGCCAATAAGGCCCCACCACCCGGTGATAAAAGCGCTCCACCTCGCGCCCCACCTCTTCACCCGCCACCCGGAGAATGCCGTAACACCAGACGGCAATCACCCCACCCGGCTTCAACACCCGTTTAACCTCGGCGTAAAACCGCTCCGGATCGAACCAGTGCAGCGCCTGGGCCACAATCACCAGATCACAGCTCGCCGTTTCCAGACCGCTCTCTTCCGCAGGAGCCACCCGATAGACGATGCCCGGATGCCGCATGGCCTTTCCGATCTGGCCGGCACTGGCATCCGTGGCCAATACCCGCTCGAAATGGGCCGTCAAAGCCAGGGAAGCCTGTCCGGAACCCGCGCCGCAATCCCAGGCCTGGCGATGCTCCCGGCACAGGGAAGCCAGCCAGGTGAACAACTCCGCCGGATAAGTGGGCCGATGCCGGGCATAATGGGCGGAAACCGGATCGAAGTGGTCCGAAAAGGCCACCTTCACCCCTCCCCCAAGGAACGGGGATCCCGCAACAACGCTTCCAGCTTCTCCGCCGGCTGGGGCCGACTGTAATAATAGCCCTGAATCTCGTCACAAAGCTGGGTCCGCAGATAATTCAGATGCTCCAGCGTCTCCACCCCCTCGGCAACCACTTTCAGACCCAGATTGTGAGCCATGGAAATAATGGCCGCCACAATCGAGGCATCATTGGAATCGATGCTCAAATCCCTCACAAACGACTGGTCAATCTTGAGCGCATTGATCGGAAACCGCTTCAACGTACTCAACGACGAATATCCCGTGCCGAAATCATCCATGGAAAGCGTTAAACCCAAAGCCGTCAACTGCTCCAAAATGGCCATCGCCCGATCCAAATCCTCCATCATCAGACTTTCGGTGATCTCCAGATTCAGATACCTGGCCTCCAACCCGGTCCTTTCCAATACCTGCTGTACCTGTTCCACCAAATCCTTCTGGCGAAACTGACGCACCGACAGATTCACCGCCATTACAAACGGTCCCAAGCCGGCATCATTCCACACCTTGACCTGCCGACACGCCGTCTCGATGGTCCACAATCCCATCGGCACGATCAATCCCGTCTCTTCGGCAACCGGAATAAACTCTCCCGGAGAGACCATGGTGCCATCCGCCTGGCGCCAGCGAATCAACGCCTCCATGCCGGTAATACGATCCAACTCGACATCGACCTTCGGCTGGTAATAGAGAACAAACTCCTCCCGCTCCAATCCCTTGCGCAGATCCGCCTCCAGCCGCATGCGACGGGCGGCCTTCTGATCCATGGCTTCGGTGTAAAACTGAAAGTTGTTGCGACCCGCATCCTTGGCCCGGTTGGTGGCCAGATCCACATTGCGGATCAGGGTATCCACGTCGTTGCCATCTCCGGGAAAAATGGTGATCCCCATGCTGACAGTCACATAGAGGTCATGGTCACCCAAATGAAAAGGTTCTTCTATAACTTGGAAAAGTTTTTGAATGACATTCATCGCATCCCGGGTCTGTTGCAAACCCTCCAGGATGATAGCAAATTCATCACCACCCAAACGACAGGCCGTATCCCCTTCCCTCAAACTGTCCCGAGTACGACGGGCCACCTCCTGGATCAGACGATCGCCACTGGCCAACCCCAAGCTGTCGTTGACATTTTTGAACAAATCCAGGTCGAACATGACCACCGCCACCTGACCCCGGCTGCGATGAGCCTGATGAATGGCATGCTGCAAACGCTCCCTGAAGAGATGGCGATTGGGCAATCCGGTGAGCGGATCGTAATTGAGTCGATAGCGCAACTCCTCCTCGGTGCGTTTGGCCTCGGAGAGATCATGGAAAATGGCCACCACCCGGAAAAGTTCCCCGGAGGGGTTGTTCACTGCCGTCATGGCATATTGTTCGGGATAGATCTCCCCATTGCGCCGGCGATTCCACAACTCTCCACGCCACTCTCCGCTCTGCAGCATTCCCCTCCAGCCCAGGCGAAAAGCATCGACATGATCCGAACTGATCCGCAACGCCTCCGCCTTGCATCCTATAACTTCGGAGCTTTCCATCCCCGTCATAGAGGTAAAAGCAGCATTCACCGAGAGAATCTCTCCCTCGGCATTCATCACCATCACCCCTTCCAGCGTACTTTCAAGAATTTTTTCAATGACCCGCCACTGGTTGTCCATCAGGGTCATGGCATCCTCGAAGGTGCGGGTGGCAATGCGCAACTGTTCCCGCGCCACCCACTCCTCGGTGATGTCATGCACCACACCCACCAGGTGTTTGGCCCCTTCCTCCGTGCAAACCACCTCCCCCCACTGACGGACGACCCGTTCCTGGCCGTCCGGACGGACAACCCGATGGTTGAGGGAAAACGGTTCACACCGATGTCGCGCCCGCACCAAAGCCCGCAGCACCCGAAAACGATCCCCGGTATGCACCGCCTGTAAAAAATGGCGGGTGGTGACCACCTGCCCGGCCGAACGATCCAGGCCGAAAATGCGGAACATCTCGTCGGACCAGAACATGGTCCCGTTTTGCAGATCCATCTCCCAGTTGGCGAACCGCGCCAGGGACTGGGCGCGCAACATGCTCTCCCGATGGGCCAGCAACTCCCGTTGCGATCTTCTCTGCTCCGTAACATCCTCACCCGCGTGGAGGAAACCCAGGCATCGGCCCGCTTCATCCTTCAACAGGGAGGTGTGCCAGATGATCAGACATTCCCGGCCATCGCGAGTCATCACCGTGTTTTCGTGTTGAACGATCTCTTCGGAACCGTCACGGTTCAATTGGTCGAAAAAGTGTCGCGCCGCCTGGCGCTGATCAACGGGAACAACCGTCTCGAACCAGTCCCGCCCGGACAACCTCTTCCGCTGCCAGCCCAGCAAACGACAAAACCGCTGGTTGAGAAAAGCAATGCGCCCACGACAATCCAATACCACAAACAGCGTGGCGGCAATATCCAGACAGGCACGGGTTTTTTCACCGAGCAATCCGGCTGTCTTTTGCACTTTTTTTAGACGATTGCTCATGGATTCATCACTGACCGTCAAATGCGGGTTCGAGGATAACCTCGCATCATCTTCCTTCCGCTGGGACAATGGCAATCAATTTTTACATTTTTTCTATCGAATTTTTTTA
>JADGCR010000244.1 GCA_015228895.1 Magnetococcales bacterium | reverse complement strand
CAAAGGTTGAATGGGTTGGCAGCGCAACAGGGTCTCCATTTTCCCCCCTTCCACCGCCTCCTTGAGGATGGGAAAGACCGCGTCATAGACCGCCAGCAGATTGTCGATATCCGCCGCGCTGTGGGCGTAGCTCAGGTTATGGGTTCCGATGCACAGGATGCCACGGGCGAAGATCTCCTGCAGGTATAGCGATTTGATCTCGAAGGCACTGTACCCGCCCCCGTCCTTGAACATCAGGAAGGACCAGACCGGCAGACCGGCGATCCCCAGAAAATGGCCCACGCCATGTTTTTCCACCAGCACCCCCAGACCGTCCAGCAGCTGCCGGCCCCGCTGCCACAGGGTGGCCACCACGGGTTCGCGGCGCAGTTTGTCCAGAGTGGCGCTGGCCGCCGCCAGCGAAAGGGTCTCCCCTCCGAAGGTGAAGGAGAAAAAGATCTCCTCCATGAGCGCCATGATCTCCCGGCGGCCCGCCACCGCCGAAATGGGAAAACCGTTGGCCAGTCCCTTGCCCAGGGTGACCAGGTCCGGGGTGACGCCGAAGTACGCCACCGCCCCGCCGTTGGCCAGCCGAAAGCCGGTGATGGTCTCGTCGAACACCAGCACGCTCCCCTCCTGCCGGGTCAGCTCCCGGACGGCCTCCAGAAAGCCCTCCCTGGGCAACTCCACATTGACCGGCTCCAGGATGACCGCCGCCACCTCCCCCGGATGCGCGGCGAAGATCCTGCGCAGGGAGTCGATGTCGTTGTAGACGAAGGTGTGGGTCAGATCCCGGATGGCCCGGGGAACCCCCAGATTGCGCAGGGTGGAGCCGATGTACCAATCCTGCCAGCCGTGATAGCCGCACACCGCCACATGGTCCCGCCCCGTATGGGCGCGGGCCAGACGGATGGCCCCGGCGGTGGCGTCGGAGCCGTTCTTGCCGAACCGGACCATCTCCGCGCCGGGGACCATGGCGGTGATCTTTTCCGCCACTTCCATCTCCAGGGGATGGGGCAGGGAGAAGATCACCCCCTTTTCCAACTGCGCCCGCACGGCCCGGGTCACATCCGGGTCCTGATACCCCAGACTGATGGAGAGCAGACCATTGATGAAATCGGTGTATTCATGACCATCCACGTCCCAGACCCGACTGCCCCGGCCATGGGTGATGAAAAAGGGAGAGACCCCGTGGGGGTATTGCACCTTGCTTTTGCTGAAGGTCTGGGAACCCAGGGGAATGGTCTCCAGGGCTCGGGCCAGCAGGGCTTCCGAGGCGGGGTAGCGGCGATGCAGACCCGCGTTGCGGCGATGATGGGTATTGCAGGTCATCAGGTGGGGATTCTCCTGGAGAAACTCCAGCACATCCCCCAGGCCGAAAGCGGGTTTCCGTGGATAAAGCGCCCCGTAGATCCGCGTCACCAGCTCGAAATCCTCCGCTTCGTCCACGGTCCAGCGCAGATGGGAGAGATCCGGCTCCCGCCGGAACGAGCCGTGGCGGAACCGCTCCGGGTGGTGGACCAGATGCAGGGTGACATGTTCCCGTTCCAAAGGCAGCGTGGCGCTGCTCCAGGCCGCGGCCAACGCGGAAAAACGCATGGCCTCCACATCCAGCCCGTCGGGAAAGGTCGGTTCCAGGGCGTTGCTGGAGTAGTCGAACCCCCCCGCCAGATGAAACCCGATCAGCTCGTCGATCACCTGCGGGTCGGCCAGGGGGCAATCCCCGGTCAGGCGGACCACATGTTCCGGCTGATGCGGCAGCGCGGCGTGGTAGAAACGGTCCAGGACATCGTGCAACGCGCCCCGGAAACAGGCGACCCCCACCGTGTGACAGAGCTGCTCGACGGGATCGTCCTCCGGCTCGCCGCTGGTGGCCACCAGCAGGGCGTCCAGCCGTTTGGCCCGTTGCACCCGCTCGATCTGTCGCGCCAGCATCGGCTGGTCCAGCAACGGTTTGAGCACTTTCCCCGGCAGCCGGGTGGAGGAGAGCCGCGCCTGCAGAATCGCCAGTATCATGACAGCACCCATAAAGAAGGATTCAAGATGGCCTCATCCCCCCAGGCGAACCGGCGCAGGAAAGCGCTGTCGAAGCTCTCTCCGCAGGCCGCGAGGATGGGCCGCAACTGCTCCAGGTCCACCACCCCGCACAGGGTCACGTCCACCCACTCCAGATCCCGGACAAAACACAGGGCCGCGGACAGCGGGGTCAGACCCCGCTCCAGGATGGCGGCGCGCAATGTCCGCAGATGGGGCCGGACGCTGGCGTAGCAGGGAGGCAGGGTGTCGGGATCGCTCAACAACACCCCCTGAAGAAAGATGGAGCGGGCGTGGACCTCCACTCCCAGGGCGCGCAGGCGGGCGGGCAACTCCCCGGCCAGCCAGCGCTGATCCAGAATGTTCACCGGGGTTTGCACCAGCCCGACGGGAAAGCGGTCCAGGATTCCGGCCAACTCCCCGGCGGAATAGACCGAAACGCCGATCCTTTCGACCTGCCCACGTTGCTGCAACCGCTGCATGCGCTCGAACAACCGTTCCCCGCCGGGTTTGGCCAGGTCTTTGGCCGAGTGGATCAGCAGGCCATGAAGCCGCCGGGCGCGCAGTTTGGCCAACGAGGTCGAAAAGGTCGCCTCCAGGTGGTCCGCGTCCTGTGGGGTGATGGCCGCGCCGGAGAAGGCCGGGGTCTTGGTGACGATGCGAAAGGGATGGTCCGGGGGCAGCAGGCTGCCCAGGATCTCCTCGCTGCCGCCGTATTGGCAGGCGGTATCCAGCACCCGCACCCCGTGGGCCGCGGCGTGTTCCAGAATGGCGCCCACCGCCTGCCGGGAGGGTTGTCCGGCATGGTTGGTGATGCCGTAGTCCATCCCGAACTGCACCGTGCCCAACCCCAGTTTCATCGCAGGGCGCGCCGGATGGCGTCCACAACGCGTTCCTGATCCCCGTCGCTCAAGGTCGGATAGAGGGGCAGGCTCAGGCAGCGGGCGTAATAGGCCATCGCTCCGGGCAAATCCAGGGCGCCATGACGACGCTGGTAATAGGGATGTTGATGCAAGGGCAGATAGTGGACCTGGCTCCCCACCCCCTGCTCCTTGAGCCGCTCCATGAAGCGGGCGCGGGAGAGGCCGAGGGACAAAAAATCGACAAACACCACATACAGATGCCACCCTGGCACGCCTCCCGCCACCCGTCCCAGAAGTCGGACCGCCGGATGAAACGGCCGCAACAGGGAGTCGTAACGATCCACCAGCCGGGCCCGTTGCCGGACGAACTTTTCCAGTTTCGCCAGTTGACTCAGCCCCAGGGCGCAATGGAGGTCCGAGGCGCGATAGTTGAAGCCGATCTGCCGCATTTCATAGTACCAGGGGTTGGGCTGGCCCTCCGGGGAGAAGGCCAGTTCCCGGTTTTCCCACCCTTCCGGGTCACGCACCATGCCATGTCCCCGCAGCAACACCAGCTTGCGGTATCGCTCCGGGTCGTTGGTCATCACCGCCCCCCCCTCCCCCATGGCGATGGTCTTGACCGGATGGAACGAAAAGACCGTCAGGTCGGAATAACGGCAATCCCCGGCCTGAATCCGCTCCCCGTCGGGCAGGGTGAGGGTGGAGCCGATGGCGTGGCAGGCGTCCTCCACCACCGCCATGCCATGAGTCCGGGCCAGGGCGCGGAGGGCGGGGAGCTCCGGGCAGATCTGCCCGTTCAGATGGACCAGAAAAAGGGCCCTGGGGCGCACCC
>JADGCR010000243.1 GCA_015228895.1 Magnetococcales bacterium | reverse complement strand
CGGTGGCCAATTTCATCAGTGGCACCAAGTGGAATGGCTTCACCTTTTTTGGCCTGAAGAAGCAGGAGATCAAGAAATGACCATCAAGAAGCCTGTGACGCCAAAAGTCAACTGCGCCATCTATACCCGCAAGTCCACGGACGAAGGGTTGGATATGGAATTCAACAGCCTTGATGCCCAACGGGAGTCCTGCGAGGCATACATCGCCAGCCAGAAGTCGGAAGGCTGGTTCCTGGTGCCGGATCGCTATGACGATGGTGGCGTCTCCGGCGGCACCCTGGATCGGCCTGCGCTCAAACGCCTGATGGCCGATGTTGAGGCTGGAAAAATCAACCAGATCGTCATCTACAAGCTGGACCGGCTGACGCGTTCCCTGATGGATTTCGCCAAGCTGGTGGAGGTGTTCGACAAACACAACGTCACGTTTTCCAGTATTACCCAACAGTTTTCCACCACCACATCCATGGGACGACTCACCCTCAACATGCTCCTTTCCTTCGCGCAGTTTGAAAGGGAGCTTTCCGCCGAACGCATCCGAGACAAGTTTGCGGCTTCCAAGCGCAAGGGAATGTGGATGGGTGGCCATCCCCCCCTGGGTTACGATGTGAAGGAGCGCAAACTGGTGATCAACCCGGAAGAGGCGGAAACGGTGCGCTGGATCTTTCAGCGGTTTGTGGAATGCGAGTCCACCACCCAAATTGTCAAGGAACTCGCCGAAAAGGGCGTTGTCAGCAAACATGGCAACCGGGTGGACAGACCGTCTGTATATCGTTTGCTCAAAAACCGGTATTTTATCGGCGAGATTGCGCACAAAGGCGAGGTGCACGCAGGCGAACACGAGGCGATCATCGACCGGGATCTGTGGGATCAGGTGCATGCCATCATGGCGGACAACAACCATTACAATCCGGACCGGGTTCGGGTACAAAGCCCGGCCATGCTGAAAGGGATCGTCCGCTGCCGTCACTGCAACCGGGCCATGCGGCCCACGTTTACTCGCAAGAAGGGGCGGCTCTATCGCTATTATGTTTGTCATGGTGCAGACAAGCATGGACGAGAGACTTGTCCCCTACGCACCGTGGCTGCCGGAGAAATTGAGGCGATGGTGGTGGCACAGGTGCGCACCATGTTGAGTGCGCCGGAGATGGTGGTCAAAACCTGGCAGTCGGAAGAGGGAATCAGCGAACGCGACGTGGTTGAAGCCCTGCGGCGGTTGGATCCCGTCTGGGAGGAGTTGTTCCCGGTCGAGCAACACCGGCTGGTGCAACTTCTCATCAGCCATGTGAATGTGGAAAAGGGTGGCGTGCAGGTACATTTACGTGCCACCGGGTTGAACACGCTGGCCCGTGAACTGAACAGTCTCTGGAATAACAAGGAGGAAGTGGCATGAAGGCGGAACTGAGCAAGGACGGCAGCACGATCATTGTCAGCATCCCCATGCAGATGCGCAAGCGCGGAGGGCGCACGCTGATCGTCGCCCCAGAGGGGATGACGCTGGCCCAGCCCCGGGAGGAAAGTCTGGTCAAACTGGTAGTGCGGGCGCATCATTGGCTGAAGCTCCTGAAAGAGAAGAAGTTCTCGTCTGTTCGGGAACTTGCGGAGCATAAAGGGATAGACGCCTCCTACGTGGCCAAGATTCTGCGCCTGACACTCCTGGCTCCGGACATCGTCACACTCATCCTGGATGGAAGGCAGCCGGACTGCATGACCTGGAAGGAGTTGCGCAAATCGTTCCCGATGCTTTGGAGCGAGCAACGCAAGCTGTGGGGCATCCCAGAGCCGGTATGATTCCGGCGAGGATGGCATCGGGTGTGCTGGTTGCACCCGATGCCATCTTTATTCCTTCCCTGTATCGGTACATGCAGTGCCTTATTCACGATCAGCTGGGACAGTTTTTCTCATGGATCTCAGCTGACTTTGGGCTGTTGTGTCGCCTTGCTTGGCGGCTTTGCGCAGCCAAGCTTTGGCCTGATCCTCGTCCTTTTGAATACCTTGGCCCGTCAAATACATCACCCCCACCACGGTCTGAGCACCAGCATCGCCCTGGTTGGCAGCCTTAAGGTACCACTGTGCTGCATCCGTGTCAGATTGTGGAACACCCCATCCGTGCCGATATAGAGCACCCATTGTCGTCTGCGCGATGGGATCCCCACCTTCTGCGGCAGCCCGGATAGAGTCAATTCCCTGAGCACGTGCGGGGATGACCAGTAACATGCCCATCACGAGGAACCACGTTGCAACCATCCTGAATCTCATTCCGTTTTCCTGGCCCATTCAGCAGTCCACCCGCTCCCGCAATTGCTTCCCCGCCTTAAAAAACATCACACGCTTGGCTTCCACCTGCACGCTCACCCCCGTCTTGGGGTTACGACCTGTACGCGCTTGTCGCTCCTTCAACCCGAAACTGCCGAACCCCCGCAACTCGATACGTCGGCCAACCGCCAACGACCCGGCCATGGAGTCAAAAATGGCGTCAATGGCGGATTCTGCATCGTCGCGTGACAGTTTGAGCTGCTGGGCAATCTGGGCGATCAGTTGTGATCTTATCATGGTAGGGCTCCTTGCAGCGTGTGGTACCGAAACCTGAACAGCCTACCAGACTTAACCATGCGCTGTAAAATGGAAAATCACGCGCCATCCTCCGGTACAGAGGAAAAATATAATGGGTCGCGACAAAACCACCCCATACCTCCGTCTATATTGGCAAGACCGACGCAGAGTCGGTCCAGAAAAACAAACAAGTCGCTTGGACGACATCAAAATATCAATCAAAAGGAAAACGAGATGAACAAGATTGCAATGCGCGTGGCGGTGTTGGTGGCTTCTCTGGTCGCCTCTGGTGCGGCCTTGGCTGGCAGCGATGCGGCCACAGCGGTCAACGGACGTCCTCTGGTGGCCCCGGTGGCCGATAGCCAGGCACAGAAAGCCACTCCGGAAGTGGGCAAGAGAGCGGTAGTGGCGGATGCAAAGAGCAGCGTGGAACAGAAGACCGCCCCTGACGCTGGCAAGGCCACGGCAGCGGTAGCGGATGCAAAGAACCAAGTTGAGCAGAAGGCCGGATACGATGCGAAGCAGCAAAAACCCGAAGTCACCACCAAGAGCGATACCAAGGCCATCACCCCCGCGCCGGTGGCAGTGCAGGACAGCAACGTCAAGAAATAGTTTCGCTGGTTACCAGGGAAACGCCATAAGCCGGGTTGAATGGCCCGGTCTGCATCATGGGGGGCGGATTTCCGCCCCCTACAAATTTATGCGACTTCGACGGCCTGTGAGGTCATCCAGTGAGAAAATTCACGATTGCTCTATTGATTGACACCCTTCTTCCGGCATCCGGGTGCCATCACTGCTGGCTACCCCACCACGGACATGGCCACAAGTTTTTCCAGCACTGGTAGACACCGGCGCAACTGAGACTAGGACGGTTTGCGTGCCTTGCCACTCAGATAATCAACGGTGATCCTGAAGACCCGAGTGGCCTTCTCTTTGTTCTGAATGTAGCGCATCCCTTCTCCCAGATAATCACGGCAATATTTTTCCAGAAGGGCAACAAGTGCCGCCTGCCGTTCTTCTCCATGGACCTCACCGGCCACACCGAAAATCAGGGCACTTTCATATTCGGTTCCGAAGCGATCTGGAAGCACTTTCGTCTTACCCACCACACAGAAGGAGACTTTCGACTGCCAAGCCAAGTTATCCAGTTTGTGTCCGGTCAGAGCACAGTGGAA
>JADGCR010000242.1 GCA_015228895.1 Magnetococcales bacterium | reverse complement strand
CCCGTCGCAGGGGCCGGAGAACAGCCCGTCGCAAGGGCCGGAGAACAGGTGGTGCGCAGGGACACCGTGCTGCGGGGGGACGCCGAATGCACCTTCTGCCACGAGGAGGAAGACTCCTCCTCCCTGCTGGCCATCGGCAAAACCCGACATGGCACCCTGGCCGACAGCCGCACCCCCACCTGTACCAGTTGCCATGGCGCCAGCCGGGCGCACATGACGGAAAAGGCGGCCGGGCAGGACAAACGCCCCAAACCGGAGATCACCTATGGACGCCGCTCCCCGAAGATCCGTCCGGACGCCCGCATCGACGAGGATTTTGGCAACTTCCGCACCTCGGACACCCCGGCCGGGACCATCAACAAGGTTTGCAGCGCCTGCCACAAGGGGGACAAGCTCCTGTTCTGGTCCGGCAGCGCCCACGCCAACCAGGACCTGGCCTGCACCAGTTGTCACGAGATCCATACGGACCATGACCGGGTGTTGGACAAAGCCAGCCAGCCCAATGTCTGCTTCGGCTGCCACAAGACCCAACGCTCCCTGTTCAATCGCCCGTCCCATCATCCGGTTCCCGAAGGGAAAATGACCTGCTCCAACTGCCACAATCCCCACGGCTCCGCGGGCCACAAATCCCTCCGGTGGGACAGCGTCAACGAAACCTGCTATCAGTGTCACATGGAAAAACGGGGACCGTTCCTCCACAGTCACCCCCCGGTGGCGGAGAACTGTCTCAACTGTCACAATCCCCATGGGACCAGCGTGGCGGGTCTGCTCCTCTACCGAACCCCATTTCTGTGCCAGAATTGTCACAGCGACTCCTCCCACCGGGGTCAGGTGGCGGGTCTGCCCGGTGGGCGCAACATCAGTCCGGCCCTGCTGGGTTCCGTGGCCCGTGGCTGTTTGAAATGCCACACCAACATTCATGGTGGCAACAGCACTGAAAATACCACCGGTGCCGGTCGCTTCCGTCGTTAGCTGCGCGCCTGGAGAAAACAACATGAACACATTCAAATGGATACTGGCTGGTGTGACCGCTCTGCTGCCTGGCCCCACCGGGGCCTGGTCCGGGGAGCAACCCGCCAGCCCCTGGGAGACGAGTCCCACCGCCCTCCCTTTCATCACCCCGGAAAGCTCCGTCTCCGTCGGCATTGGCCACCTCTCCGGAGACCGGCAGCAAGCGGGCATGTTCGACGGCCGGGATCATACCCGCGGCTCCTGGCTGTTGGACGCCAACCTCCTCAAGCGGGAGGAGGCCACCGGCACCTGGAGTCAGGCCACGGGTCGCAACCTGGGATTGGACGGCAACCGGGAGATCGGTCTGGGTTTCGAAAGACAGGGGGTGTGGGGAGTGCGTCTCGACTACAACGAAATTCCCTTTGTCGCCCCGTATACCGCCAACTCCAAAAACACCGGACTGGGAACCACGGATCAGACCATCGCCCGATCCGCCGTGGCCGGGGATGGAACAGACCATCACCTCGGGACCGGGCGCGACCGCATCACCCTGAACACCTTCCGCACCTGGAACAAGAACATCAAGTTCAACCTGAACTACCGAAACGAAACCAAGGAGGGCACCCGCCAGTGGGGCGGGGTGCGCGGTTCCTCCAGCAACGAATTCCTCCTGGAACCCGTGGACTGGACCATGCGACATCTGGAGCCCACCCTCGGCTATGCCGGCCAGGATCTGCAACTGTTGGGGGGATACAGCGGCAGTTGGTTCAAAAACGACAACACCCTGGTGAACACCCTCCTGCAGGGAGACAATCCCGCGCTGCTGGCCAACCATGTCTACCTGAGCCAGCCTCTGGACAACGAGGCCCATCAGGTTTATTTAAGCGGTGGCTACAGCTTCGCCACGGAGACACGGGGCACCTTCAAGCTCTCTTACGGTCGCGCCCTGCAAAACGAACATTTCCCCACCATGGATTTCGCCGGTCTCTCCGCGGAGACCGCGCCCCCCGCGCTGCAGGGCCGGGTGGATACGGTTCTGCTGCAACTGGGTCTGACCACCCAACCACTGCCCAAACTCAGCATCACCAGCAAACTGCGTTACTTCGACGAATCCGATCACACCCCCCCCTGGCTGGTGGTCAAAACCCCCACGGCCCAGGTGCACACCACACCCGTTTCCATCCGCACCGTTTCCGGCCAGCTGGAAGGGACCTATCGCCTCCCCGGTCAAACCGCCCTGACCGGCGGGGTGGAACACAAGGAACAGGAACGCAGCGTCCCCTATGGCAGCGACCTGAACAACGACGCCCTGGATGACGAACGGTATGTCCCCTGGCGCACCAATCTGGACGAGACCACCTACCGGCTGCGGCTGAACCGCAATCTGTCCGAAACCATCAATGGCTCCATCGGCTTCGAGCATGGCATCCGCAAGGGGTCGCAGCTCGTGGACTCCGCCAGGATCATGGGCAACGCCCGGGGCAAGATCGCCCCCCATTTCATCGCCGACCGGGAGCGGAACAAACTGCGCCTGGCCACGGACTGGCGTCCCGTCGAACGACTGGGCTTCCAGTTCAACGTGGAAAACGTCCTGGATCACTATGGTCCGGATCCGGTGCCGTATGGACAGCAAAAGGGATATTCACAACTCTACTCCATGGATATGGATTACGCCCCAAGCGACAAATGGTTGTTCACGGCCTGGTATGCCTACGACATCAACCAAACCTGGCTGGATTCCGGTCGCTGGACGATCGGAACCAACGCGCACGAAGCGGACAAAAGTTCGGTATTGACCGACAGCGGCAGCTCCCTGGGCCTGGGAGTGCGCAACCAGTGGAATGAAAAGCTCAAACTGGGCACCAACCTCGCCTGGACCAGGACCACCTCCTCCTTTGACGACACGGTGCGGATCGATCCCCTGGTCAATCCCGCCACCCTCCCCGCCTATCCCACCGGCCTGACCCCCCTGCCGGAGATCGTCTCGCCCATGACCCGCTTCAACGCCTTTCTGGAATACAAGGGCCTGGGGCCGGGCCTGCTGCGATGCGATTACGTTCACGAACGTTGGAGCAGCAATGACTGGACCTGGAAATTCAGCGACGGCACCCCCTATACCTACGGGACCACCACGGACAGCACCCGGATCTCCACCCAGGAGAACCAAACCGCGGACTATTTGGGCGTTCGGTATACCACCCGTTTTCAATGAATAAAAGTTTTCGAATCATAACGATTTGCTGCTGGCTGATCTTCCCTTTCCTGGCGCCGACCCTGGCCCTGTCGGGTGGGTCTGAAAGCGGGAACCGCGACTGCCTGGCGTGTCACGACGACCGGGAGCAGGGGATCTCCGTCTCCGACACCTCCCCCTACGCCCAACCGGGGGAGCGGCGCTCCCTGGTCGGGATTGCCCGGGAGCGCTATGCGCAAGGGGTGCATGGACGGATGGGATGCGCCGACTGCCACAACCGCATCGCCACTCTGGAACCCCCGCACCAGCCGGGCCGGGCGGAGAGGATCGACTGCGCCACATGTCATGGAAAGCGCCCGAAAAACTCGGAGGCCCTGCAGCGCAACCTGGAAAACTACCGCCTTTCCCTGCATGCCCGCCCCAATCAGGATCACCCGGAATCGCCCAACGCCACCTGTCACGAATGTCATGACAGCCACTTTTTCAAGGTACCCACGGACAAACGGAGTCCGGAGTACGCCAGTTGGCGGTTGACCACCCCCCAATTGTGCGGCAGATGCCATGAGGACCAACTGGAACGCTATGCCGCCTCGGTCCAC
>JADGCR010000241.1 GCA_015228895.1 Magnetococcales bacterium | reverse complement strand
CCACATGTGGGCGGTCACCGGGTTTCTTGATTCAGGATTTGCAGATGGTTCCTTTTAGTGATAATCGTTATGGCCCGCCGGCGGGCGCTGATTTTGTCCGTTGACTTTTTCTTGCCAGGGTATCATATTGTTGCATTGCTATTTCCAATGACTTAATGGCTTGATCTGTCAACTGATGTTTTCTCTCGCCAGGTTTTGTCCTGAAAGTTGAGAGACCATCCAAGAGGCTATAAAAATGGGAATCATCGCGTCCACTTTAAAGAGCTTTCAGAAATTGCACGGCGGGGTTCATCCCAAGGGATACAAGGAACTCTCCAGCCATTGCGCCATCGAGGCGCTTCCCCTGCCGAAGACCTTGTATGTGCCACTGCATCAACATATCGGCGCGCCTTGCGAACCTTGCGTGCTCGCCGGGGACAAGGTGTTCAAGGGACAGGTCATCGGTCAGCCGGATGGTTTCGTCTCCGCCCCGGTCCATGCGCCCACCTCGGGGACCATCCAGGGGTTCGAGGAACATGTGGCGGCCCATCCATCCGGCCTGACCATGCTCTGCGCCGTCCTGATTCCGGACGGAGCGGACCAGTGGCATCCGGACCTCAAGGGGCTGGCGTCTCCCCTGGAAGCCAATCCTCAGGAGATCCGCGACAAGATCCGCCAGGCCGGCGTCGTCGGGTTGGGAGGGGCGACTTTTCCCAGCTTCATCAAGCTCACGCCCCCCAAGGACAAGCCCGTTGAAATGCTGCTCATCAATGGCGCGGAGTGCGAACCCTACCTGACCTGCGACGCCCGCCTCATGGAGGAACGGTTCCAGGACATCCTCGAAGGGATCCGCTACATGCTGCACGCGTTGCAGACCACCCGGTGCGTCGTGTGCATCGAGGAGAACAAGCCCGGGGCGATCCAGTCCATGACCAAGGCGGCCCAGGAGTTCCCCAACGTGCGGGTGGCCACTCTGCCGGTGATGTATCCCCAGGGCGCGGAAAAACAACTGATCGAAGCGATCACCGGTCGTCAGGTGCCTTCCGGCGGTCTGCCCATCGATGTGGGGGTCATCGTCCACAACGTGGCCACCGCCCTTGCGGTGCGGGACGCGGTCAGGTTCGGCCACCCCATGATCAGCCGGGTGGTCACGGTCACCGGCCTGGGCTTCGCCCGACCGGCCAATCTGGAAGTTCCCATCGGCACGCCCGTGCAGGAACTCGTCGATCACTGCGGTGGTTTGAAGTCCGGGGTCAAAAAGGTGATCATGGGCGGTCCGATGATGGGAGTCGCCCTGAACGATTTGCAGGTGCCGGTGGTCAAAGGCACTTCCGGCCTCCTCGCCCTGCTGGCGGAAGAGATGGCCGACCATCCCGAACAGCCCTGCATCCGGTGTGGTTCCTGCCTGCGGGCCTGCCCCATGCATCTGACCCCATGTGAAATGGTGGTCCGCGCCAAGAACGATCTGTTCGACCAGTTGCACGATGTCCATATCATGGATTGCGTCGAATGCGGCAGCTGCGCTTACGTCTGCCCATCCAGCATCCCGCTGGTCCAGTATTTCCGTTACGGCAAACTGAGTCTGGCCGCCAAGAAACGGGAGAAGGAAAAAGCCGAGTTGAGCAAAAAACGCACTCTGGCCAAGCAGGAGCGCATGGCGGCGGAAAAGGCGGCCAAAGCTGAAAAAAGACGCAAAGTCACCCCCGGTGATGCGCCTGCCACCTGATGGCCGACTGACAAGGCCGTTTTGCCTTGTTCCAACGATGCATCCACTGCGCCCGCGTTGAAATCTGATGGACCGTGATGCCCGCATCCCGTTCCGTCAGGCTTCGATGAGGTGTCGTTTTTGGCTGGAGGTGCTTGAAAGGCATGAAAGTGCCGAAGCGAGTGGCTCTGACACCGCCACACAAATAACCTGACGCTTAAAAATCAAAACTACAAATCGAGAGGACCTATGAAAAGATTGCTTTTAGCTGTTATTGGAATACTGCTGTTGCCAACCGACCTGTTGGCCAGCACCGCGCCCGCCGTGAATTTGCCGATGTTGTTCGGCGTTCCGGTGGACTTCATGCTGTTTGCCCTGGTTTTGCTGGGGGTGGCCCTGTTTCACAACAACACCCTGCAAGTCGCCCTCACCGGGGTGACCACCATCGTCCTGTACAAATTGATCTTCACCGGCTTCAAGCACGGCGCGGGAGTGGCGGGCCTGGTGGCCCACTTCCAGCACGAATGGGTGATCCTGGCCAACCTCCTCTGTCTGTTGATGGGCTTCGCCCTGCTCTCCAACCACTTCGAGCACAGCAAGGTTCCCGACCTGCTGCCCCGGTTTCTCCCCAACGGCTGGCTGGGCGGTTTTGTCCTGCTGGTGTTGATCTTCATTCTTTCCAGCTTTCTGGACAACATCGCGGCGGCCCTCATCGGCGGGAGCATCGCCACCATCGTCTTCCGGGGCAAGGTGCATATCGGCTATCTGGCGGGCATCGTCGCGGCTTCCAACGCGGGAGGGTCCGGGAGCGTGGTGGGAGACACCACCACCACGATGATGTGGATCGCGGGCATCAGCCCGTCGGCGGTGTTTCACGCCTATGCCGCGGCGATCGTGGCCCTGGTGCTTTGCGGCATTCCCGCCGCCTTGCAGCAGCACAAGCACTCGCCCATCAACTCCACCCCCCCGGAAGGGATCCGGATCGATACCGCGCGGGTGGGAATCGTGGCCATCATCCTGATCATGGCCATTGCGGTCAACATCACCATCAACGTGAAGTTCAATGAAATTTCCGATTCGTTTCCCTTCATCGGCGTCGCCGTGTGGATTGCGTTGCTGATGACCTCCCCCATCCGCAAACCCGATTGGAGCCTCCTGCCGGAAACCTTCAAAGGGAGTGTGTTTCTCCTCTCCCTGGTGGTGTGCGCTTCCCTGATGCCGGTGGAAAAGCTCCCCATCGCCTCCTGGCAGACCGCCTTTGGCCTGGGTTTCGTGTCGGCGGTGTTCGACAACATCCCGTTGACCGCCCTGGCCATCAAGCAGGGTGGGTATGACTGGGGCATGCTGGCCTATACCGTTGGCTTCGGCGGTTCCATGATCTGGTTCGGCTCCTCGGCTGGCGTGGCGCTTTCCAACAACTTCCCGGAAGCCAAATCCGTGGGCAACTGGCTGCGTCATGGCTGGCATGTCACCTTCGCCTATATCATCGGCTTCCTGGTCATGCTCTCCCTGCTCGGCTGGCAGCCCTCCACGGACCGTTACCACTCGGAAGGCGCGGGGAATCCCGCCGCCATGGCCGCGCCCCGCTAAACCATCCATCCGTCGCCTCCCAACCCCTGAACCGCCACGCGCACGTGGTGGTTCAGGGGTTTTTTTTGGTCCTTTCCCCTGGTCCGTGACGGATATGTGAAACGGATTTCAATCAAATTGAAGAATATTTATATTGCGGCCAAAAAAATTCCCGGATGATAATCCCGCCTTTGATCGTCCATTTTGCATGACCAGAGAATGTGCCCCATGGCGGAAACCCGTCTCCATATGGCCTCCCAGGGATATCTGGAGAGCATCGACACGGTTTGGCGGGGATGGACGGCGTTTGCGCTGCTCTGTGTCGTGATTGTCTTTCTGATGGGCCATCTGCTCGTCAGACGTTCCCGGCGTCTCAGAGCGGAACGGTTCCGTCTGCAACGTCAAAAAGAACGGGAAAGAATGAAAAACCTGTCTCGATGAAATGCGCATGATTCTGGTATCAACACATCATCCTTAAAGTAGAACGTCATGGATTTT
>JADGCR010000240.1 GCA_015228895.1 Magnetococcales bacterium | reverse complement strand
AGGGTGACCGTGGGACGATTGAGGTCGGGAAAGACATCCACCGGCAACCGGCTGACCAGCCAGCCTCCATAGATCAGAAGGAGCAGGGAGGCGATGACGACAAACAGCCGCTGTTTCAGGGAAAACCAGATAATGCGATCAAACATGGCCGGTCACCGAATGGCGGCCAGTTGACGTTGACCCTGAACCACCACTTTGTCGCCCGCCTGCAGGCCGGAGAGAATTTCTGTCCAGGTGCCCGCCTGGCGTCCGATCATCACTGCCCTGGTCGTGAATTGTTCCGGTGCGGTTTTGATCCACACGGTGGGCTCTCCCCCTTTTTCCAGCAGGGCCTCGCGAGGAATGGCGAGGGGCATGGAGAGTGTCTCCAGTTCGGCGTACACATCCAGGGGAATTCCCAGACGCAACACGCCCTGGGTTTTCTCCACCGCGAACAGGAGGTGCAGCCCATGATCCTCCGCATTCAGTTTGGGACTCGTCCCCATCAGATGCAGACGGAAGCGTTTGCCTGGCAGAAGACGGGTTTCTGCCATGGCTCCAGTGATCCGCTCGGCAAGGGGGAGATCGAAAAGGACGGCTTCCACCCACAGACGTTCCGGCTGGATGATCTCTGCCAACACGGTCTGCTCGGTCACCACTTCCCCTGGCACGATATGTACGTCTGTGACCACACCGTCAATGGGGGCGAGGAGCAGCTCCCTGCCCAGGGTTGAGTCGGTATTCTGGGCGCGCAGCAGGGCGGCTTGCCGTCCCAACTTTTCGTTGGCGGAAAGATTGGGGTCCAGGGCGGCCAGGGGCTCTCCCCGCTTGACCTTCTGTCCGCTGACCGGTACAGGAAAGTTGGGGTCGTGGCTGATGCGGGCAGTCATGGATGGCTGCACCCGGGCGTAGGCAGACGGGTCAGGAATGACTCGGCCCACCAATCGTACCGTGCTGGCCGCCACCTGTGGTCCCACCGACAGGGTGCGGATGCCCAGAAGAAACTGGGTGGCCTTGGGCACAGTTGTCTCACCACCGGCAGAATGATTGTTCACCGTTGGTTGCGCATTACCATGATCCTCGTCACCATGGGCAGAAGCCTGTTCGACGCCCAAGGCGAGCATGATTCCGATCAGCAACACGGGCAGCAGACTTCTCCTGCCCCTGGCATGCCCCAGGAGGTAACCAAGAACGCCAGAGAGGACGATTCCAGCCACAAAGAGGATGCGTTCTGTCTGGACAGGGAGCTTGGTGGAGGGTTTTTCCACTGCCGTCGCCATCACGGCGGGTGCGGGCACGGCAATCAAAATCAGGTCGTTTTTCTCCCCACTGGTCACGGTGAGTGTCAGGTCAAAGGCTCCATCCGGTCGGGGAAGTGGCAGTTCATAAATCCCTGTTGCGCGGGTGGGCGATGCCGTACCCCGCCATGGAGATGGTCCGGCCATTTCCACCTCGATGGCTGCATTTTTCACCGGTGCATTGTTTTCCAGGTCGGACAGGTGGATCGACAACCCTTTCCTGTCTGGCAAGGGAGTGACGACGGCTTCAAACAGATCGCCCGCTGCGCCGTGTCCAGGAGCAACCTGCAAGGTGTGATCGCGTGGCACCGAAGCATCACCATGATCCTCTCCACCATGGGACTGGGCAACGCCGGGGCTTGCCAGGAGCAACAAAAACCATACTATGAGTGTCGACGCAAAGCGCATGGGTTGGACATTCCTTGGGCTGGAGGCTGTACCGGTACCCCTGTCTACCATGGAATTGTCACAAAAGTATGGCAAAGAGACAGAACTGAAAAATTTAATCGGGGGATCTTTTCTCCAAGGATTCTGATCATCATGGACAAACCTTTGCACATTCTGGTGGTGGACGATAATCGGGAAATTCGTGAACTGCTGGCGCGATATCTGCGCGAACAAGGGATGGCAGTCACCACCCTGGGCGATGGTCGTCGGCTATTCGTCACCCTGGAGGAGAAAGGGATTGACCTGATCGTACTGGACCTGATGTTGCCCGGCGAAGGCGGCATCACGCTGTGTCGTCGGTTGCGCCAGACATCATCGCTGCCGGTGATTATGCTCACCGCTCTGGGGGAACACCAGGACCGAATCACCGGACTGGACGCAGGGGCGGACGATTATCTGACCAAACCCTTTGACCCTGGCGAACTGCTGGCACGCATTCGGGCGGTCCTGCGCCGAACACGGGGGAGTGTGACTGGCAGGGAGACGGTTTTTTCCTTCGCTGGTTGGCAACTTAATGTCGATCGGCGGGAACTGGTGGATGCCAGGGGAACCGTTGAGCCATTGAGTGCCGGAGAGTTCGATCTGCTCATGGCCTTTGTACAAAATCCGCAACGTATACTGGATCGGGAACGATTGCTGGATCTGGCGTGGGGAGCGACGACCCAGATCTTTGACCGCAGTATCGATACCCAGGTGATGCGCCTGCGGCGCAAGATTGAGATCGATTCCCGCGCCCCGGAAATGATCAAGACGGTTTGGGGCAGCGGTTACCTGTTTACGCCCAACGTGACGAGGGGATGATGGCACACCCTTTCAAGAGTCTTGCCGGACAGACAATGGCCATCCTTCTGGTTGGGCTGATGCTGTTTCATTTTTTGAGTATCCTGGTCTTTACCAGTGAAAAATTGGAAACAGTCGTATTGACCGACGAAACCCGTCTCCTGGAAAAAGTGGCCTCCATCTCCCGCATGTTGGTGGATACGCCCAGGGAGTATCATGAGGTGATGATCGCCGCCTTGAACGATGCCATGCCCGATGTCCATTTTTATCACGGAGAAGAAAACAGCCCGGCATCCATCGTGAATGGGGACGAAAAAGCACGTCGCCATTTGGAAGCCTTGATCAACCGTTCGCAGGTTCAGGTTTTGGCAGTCAACAGCACGACCCCCCATTGGGATCATGACGACGGGGAGTGGCATCGATTGTGGTTTATGGTCGAAACCGGGATCATCCGCTGGATGCACGGCACGGCGATGGACCAGGAGATGCGTATGGTCGTCGTCATGCCCGACGGGCATCAGGTGGTATTTACCACCCAACCAACCGCCAATCACGTTCCTCTGTTCCGTCATGCCACGCTTTCGGTGTCCCTCATGGGGGGTGCGGTACTGCTTTTTTCGTGGCTGGCGGTGCGCCGCATGACCTCTCCCCTGGAGCAGATTGTGCGGGCTGCAGAGACCTTTGGGCGGGACATTTACGCCGCTCCCCTGCCTGAAGGGGGAGCCATGGAAACCCGGAAAGTGGCGCGGGCGTTCAACGCCATGAACTGCAGTATCCGGGAGTTTGTGGAGGAGCGCACCCGCATGATCGCCGCCATTTCCCACGATCTGCGCACCCCACTGACGCAGTTGCGGTTGCGGCTGGAATTCATCCATACCGAGGAGGATCGGGAAAAAATGGCAGCCTCCGTGGATGAAATGGACGCCATGTTATCCGCCACCCTCGATTTCTCCAAGGATGCCGCTGACGACGTCGAAGCACGCCGACGGGTCAACCTGACTGGATTGTTGGCCACCATCTGCGACGATCTGCAAGACCAGGGGATGGATGTTTCTCGCAACGAATGGGAGCGTCTGCCCTACAACTGCCGTCCGCTGGCTATGAAGCGCGCTCTGACCAACCTTATCATCAATGCGGCACGGCATGGGGAGATGGCACGGGTCGATCTGAATATGGGTGATGGGTGCCTGGTGATTGATGTGTACGATCCAGGAGCAGGCATCCCGGAAAGCGAATGGGAAAACGTATT